>NZ_JBFBGR010000011.1:0-275282 GCF_040684755.1 Streptomyces sp. NPDC089799
CACAGCAGCCTCGGCTACCAAAGCCCAGCCCAGTACGAAACCATCACAGCCTGACCAACACATACAACCTGTCCGCCAAACAGGAACAACCTCACCAGCGGGCCCTGCTGTCCGAGCCACGCGTCCCCCACCCCGCCGTGGAAGTGGCCGCCCGCTACCTCCCCTCCGGCCACAGCGTCCTCGTCGGTGGGGACTGGTACGACTCGATTCCCCTCCCTGACTGCCGCACCTTGCTGGTCATGGGCGATGTGATGGGCCACGGCTTCCAGGCGGCTGTCGCCATGAGCCAGTACCGCTCCCTGCTGCGCACCATCGCCGCGACCGGCGCAGGCGTCGACAAGATCCTTGGTGAGTTCGACCGCCAGGTCGCACACCTCGGCCTTGACCGCCTCGCCACCTGTCTGCTCACCGTCATGGATCCCGGGGCGGGGACCTGCACGATGGCCAGCGCCGGGCATCTGCCACCCGCCGCCGTGCGACCGGACGGCAGCATCGAAGTCCTGTGGCTCCCGGCCGGCCCACCCGTCGGCACCGGGCTCGGCGGCTACGAACCGCACACCGCTCGAATGGACCGCGGCACCACACTGCTGCTCTACACCGACGGCCTGGTGGAGCGACGCGACACGGACATCGACATCTCGGTGCAGGCACTCGAGACCGTGAGCCTGCCGGCGGACAGTCCCCTCGATGACATGATCGACACGCTCATGGCCCGCTTGGCGAACGGTGCATACGAGGACGACGTGGCGATCCTCGCCGCTCGCCAGCGCGACGGAAATCAATAGGCTTGCCCGCACGGTCTCCGGAGCGGATCCTCAGACGCCCGGAAACCCTCACCGAGCCCGAACAACTCCGGCTCAGGACTGTCCGCGCCCACTGCCCCGAACTCGACGCACTCACCCGACACGTCCGGTCCATCCGATGCTTCCGCCGTTGTCGGTGACCGATGCCCAGCGTGCTGTGCCCGTGGAGCCTGGCTGGTTTTCGAGGACGAAGCCGGATTCTCCATGACCCCGCCGCAGGCCAGGACCTGGTCACAGCCGGCTGAACCCGATGGTGCGGGTCCGTGGCCACTCCCGCAGACGGACATCCATCGCAGCGCTGCACTGCTGCAAGCCCGGCCACCGGTCCCGCCTGATCGACCGGCCGCGCCAGGACGACGGCCTACGCGACTGGCACAAGAGCTTCTCCTGGCGCGACCACCGGGACCTGCCGATAGCGGCATACCAGCAGCTCGGCGTCGACTGGGCTTGAGCCGGCCGGCTCGCCTCATGCCGCCCGCAGAGGTCCCGTACGGGGGTGCACGGCGCGGTGAACGTCCCGCTCCACTACCGACCCGGCACCGCCGATACAAGCTGATCCGGGGCTCAACAAGGTGACGGTCTTGGCGGGGAACGCCGCACGCCGCGGTCAGGCCCGATCCGCTGCCGCCCGGGATGATCATGGCGGGAATGCGCCGGTGCGCGACGCCGATGGGCGTCAATCGGGCCTGCGGGAGGGGCAGTCGGTGGTTACGATCCGGGGAGTGGGATGCGGTGGACAGGAACGGGGGCCTGCGTGCGCGTCGTCATCACGGTCGAGAGTGGGAGTACGGGCGGGGGCGCCGGGGCGTTGCCCGAGCTCCGTCGCCATCTGTCGGAGGAGCCGGAACTCCGCGGTCGCGTGCGGCGGCACCGGGGCGAGCCGCTTCCCTCCGACGCCATGGGGTTGGGCACCGATGTGCTGATCGCCGTACTCGCGCCGGGTGGCGTCGTGGCCGTTCTCGCGGGCGCCGTGGTGGCCTGGGTGCAGAGCCGTCGGGGCGACCAGACGGTCACCATCAGCCGGGCCGACGGCACGGAGGTCACCGTCTCGACCACCCGGGTGCGCGGTCTGGATGCCCGTCAGAGTGCTGATCTGGCAAGGGAGTTGGCGACGCTGCTCGGGGCGCCCCCGATGCCGGCGCCCGAGCTCCCCACCGGTGGCGGGGCCGGAGACGCCCCGCCCGCGGACGGTGGGGGCGAGGAGTCCACGCCCACGCCACGCCTGCCGTGAGCGGCCCGGTGCCGGGCGCCGAGCCGGCACAGTCACCGCCGACGGCCACCGCAGCGGTTGGCGCGGGGAACGAGGCCGTACCGCTCGCCGCGCCGGGCTCCGGTCTCGGCGCCTCCGGGGCGTACGCCGTGCTGATCGGCACCGGGCGTCACGTTGCCGGCTCGCGGCTGCCGGACCTGCCCGGCGTCACCACCACCCTGGACGACCTCGCCGCCGCCCTGCGCGACAGCTGCGGCATCACCCACCCCGACCGGATCCACCGGGTCCCCGACGACGCGGACGCGGACGCGGTGATCGCCGCGGTCGAGCGCGCCGTAGCCAAGGCCACCGGGCCCGTCCTCCTGTACTACGTCGGTCACGGCCTGCTGGGCCCCCGCGATGCCCTCTACCTCGCCACCCACGCCACCACGGACGAGGACCGGATCGCCGGTGCGGTGCCCTACCGGACCGTGCGCGACCTGCTCGGTGATGCGGTGGGCGGCAGCATCGTCGTCCTCGACTGCTGCTTCTCGGGCCGCGCCGGTCTGCCGTCCGCGGACTCCGCCGCACAGGCGTGGAAGCATTTCGCGTCCGCCCGCCCCGACGGCAGTCTGCTGCTCACCTCAGCCTCCGGGTACGACCTGTCCTTCGCCCCGCCGGGCTCGCGCCACACTCTCTTCAGCGGCCACGTGCTGGACCTGCTGACCACGGGTGACCCGGCCGGGCCGCTGTGGCACACGACGGACAGCCTGTACGCCGCCCTGGAACGCCGTTTCCGCGACGGGCCGGTACGGCCCCGGCGCCAGGGCGAAGGCACCCTGGGATCCCTCCCCGTCGCCCGCAACCGCGCCTACCGCACGGCATCGGGAACGGCGCCGGTTCTGCCTCCCGCCGACGTGCCCTGCCCGTACCCGGGCATGGAAGCCTTGAGGGCGGCCGAGAGCCGTCACTTCTTCGGCCGGGAGGCCCTCACCGAGCGCCTCATCGACATGGTCTGCGCTTCCGTCCCGGCCACGCCCGTCGTCCTCGTCGGCGCATCCGGGGTCGGCAAGTCCTCGATCCTGCGGGCCGGGCTGCTCGCCGGACTCGAACGGAGCCGCACGGCCCCCGGCGGCTCGGCGGCGGACCCGGGCACCGGCCCGCTCCCCCGGCTCTGGCCGGCCCTGCTGCTCAGCGCCCCCGGCCCCCGGCCGGTCCGTGCCCTCGCCGAGCTGTGGGCCCGCGCGACCGGCCGCGACGCGGACGCCGTCCACGCCGCCATCGCGGCCCCGGGCGGGGTCCTGCCCCCGCCGCTGCCCGGGCGCGAGTCGTGCGGCCTGCTCGTCGTCGACCAGTTCGAGGAGGTCTTCACGCGGTGCGAGGACCCGGGCGAGCGCGAGAGGTTCCTCGAACTCCTCGCCGACGGTCCGCGCACCGTGCTGGGGCTGCGTGCCGACCTGTACGGCAGCTGCCTCGCGCACCCCGTTCTCGTCCGGGCGTTGAAGGACAGCCAGCTGACGGTGCCGCCGATGGCGGGTGACGAACTGCGTGCGGTGATCGAAAGGCCTGCGCGGGCCGTCGGCCTGTCCCTGGAAACCGGGCTCACCGACCGCCTCCTGCGCGACCTGCGCACCGGGCCCGACGCCGCAAGCGCGCTGCCCTTCCTGGCGCACGCCCTGCGCGAGACCTGGCTGGCCCGCAGCGGCGCCACCCTCACCCTGGCCGGGTACGAGGGCACCGGCGGCATCTGGCACTCCGTCACCACGACCACCGAGACGCTCTACCGCCTGCTCTCCTCCGGGGAACAGGAGCTGTTGCGGGAGCTTCTGATGCGTCTGGTCCACCTCACGCCCGCGGACGCGGACGGTGACGCGGTCGTACGGCGCCGTGTCGCCCGGGACGGCCTCCTGTACGGTCTCACGCCCCAGCAGCGCGAATCCGCCGCCGCCCTGCGCGACCGGCTCACCGCCGCCCGCCTGATCACCGTCGACCGCGACGGCGTTCAGATCGCGCACGAGGCCCTGCTGCGTTCCTGGCCCCGACTGCGCAGCTGGATCGAGGAGGACCGCGAGGGGCTCGTCGTACGCCAGCGCTTGACGGAATCCGCCGAGGCATGGGCCGCGGCCGACCGCCACCCGGACTTCCACCTGCGGGGCAGCCGGCTGGGCGAAGCGTACGCACTGATCCGCGAGGAGCGGCTGCGGCACCGCCGGCTCCCGCGCCTGGACGAGGAGTTCCTCACGGCCGGCCGCCGCGCGGAGCTGGCCGAGCGGCAGCGCGAGACCCGCCGCACCCGGCGTCTGCAGGCCGCACTCGCAGGTGTCGTGGTCGGCCTGTGCCTGGCGCTCGTGGCAGCGGGCCTGGCCTTCCAGCAGCGCGCGTCAGCCGACGGACAGCGGCGGCGGGCCATCCACCAGGCGCTCGTGGAGCGCGTCACCGGCCTGCGGGACGAACAGCCCCTGATCGCACTCAAGCTGGCCCTGGCAGCGGAGCGGATCGATCCGACGTCGGCATCCCGGGCGGCCGTGGTCGACACCCTCGTCCGGACGGACGCCCTCACGAGCAGCATCGACACCGGCACCAAGCACGACTACGCGGTCCTGGATCCCACGGGCACGCTGGAGGCGGCCGTCGACGCCCGGGGCGGCGTATCCCTGTGGCGCATCGACGAACGGGCCACCCGCACCCGGCTCGGCGTACGCCTGACGGCGGGCTGCGAACTGGACGCCTACGCGGCGCTCGTCTTCAGCCGGGACGGCCGCATGCTCGCCGGGACCTGCCCGCAGGGCACGGTCGTGGTGTGGCGCATCGCGTCCCTGCCGGCGGACGGCACGTGGGCGCCGGCCGCGACGCTCCGCATCCCCGGTCTGACGGAACCCGCCCAGGGCGTGGCCCTCAACTCCGACGGCACCCTCCTGGCCGCCTCCGGTCAGGGCGAACGCGGGCACAAGGGTGCCATTGCCTTGTGGAACATCGAGAACCCCTCCTCTCCCCGACAGTTGGGGACGGTCGGCGACGTGTACGACAGTTCGGCCGTCGTGTTCAGTCCCGACGGCAAGACGCTCCTCAGCCACACCGATCTGACGACCGGCACCGAGGAACCCAAGGACCGCCATTCACTGACCACCTTGCCCGGGACGACGCTCTGGGACATCGGCGACCCCGCCGCGCCGCGCGCCCTCACCCGGCTGCCGAACACCGGCACGTGCCGGGCCTTCAGCCCGGACGGCCGGCGGCTCGTCACCACGAACGGCAACGAGGTCCGGGTCTGGGACGTACGCGACCCGGCCAAGCCGGCGGAGATCGCCCGATGGCCGGCGCACCGCGGCGCGGTGAGCGCAGTGAGGTTCAGCGAAGACGGCTCGCGCCTGCTCACGGCGGGCTCCGCCGACAAGGACCTGGCGCTGTACGCCATGACGGCACTGCCCAAGGTGGAGGTACGGGCGAGGTTCTCCGGACACACCGACGGGGTCGTCGATGCCGCGTTCACCTCGCAGCACAGTGCCGTGGTCTCGGTGGGCCGGGACGGCCGCGTCATACGGTGGGACCTGGAGAACTGGGGGCGGCCCGTCGTCGCGGCGGAGGTGGTCGGGGGTGGGGCCTCGATCACCAGCGCGGCGTTCACCACGGACGGAAGGATGCTCGCCACCGGCGGGTACAGCCAGGACGTCACGCTGTGGAACACGGCCGAGCCCCGCCGGCCGGAGAAACTGGCGGTCGTGCCCGGGGACCGCTTCGTCTGGGGCGTCGCCTTCAGCCGGGACGGCCGGACGCTGGCCATCGGATACGTGCGTGCCGGCGTGCGCCTCTACGACCTGCGGGATCCGTCCCGTCCCAAGGAGGCCCCGGACTCCGCGGAAGGCCGGGCCCTGGCCACGGCCCTCACGTTCGCCACCGAGAACGCGATCGCGCCCGATGGCGGCCTGTTGGCCATGGGAGGGCCGCTGGAGGTCGTACTGCGGCGCCGGGCCGACAGCGGGAAGGGCGTGGCCCTCCCGGAAGGCAAGGGCACGCCCGGCTTCTCGCCTGACGGCCGCACCCTGGCCACGCTCGACTATGACGCGGACCTGATCCTTTGGGACGTCAGGGATCCCGAGGAGCCCGCGCGGCTCGCCCGTGTGCCGGAGACCGAGGACGACATCGCCGGTCTCGCCTATCACCCGGCGGGGGCGCTGGTGGCGGGCCTCCAAAGCAGCGGCGAGGTCAACCTGTGGGACGTCGGCGACCCGACCCGGCCGCACCAGGCCGCCTTGCTCACGGGCCACAGCGACGGCGTGAACGCCATCGCGTTCCATCCCGACAAACGCTACGCGGTCACCGCCGGATCCGACGGCCGGGCCATCCTGTGGGACCTCGGCCGCCTCCCCCGCATCGTCGCGGACCCCACAGGGATGGCCTGCACGACAGCGGGGGGCGGGTTCACGCCGGAGGAGTGGAAGAAGTACGTCCCCGATCTTCCGTTCCGGAAGACCTGCGCCTGAGCCACCGTCACACGCACGGCGCCACGTTCCCGGGATGCGTTCGCCAAGGCCAAGCTGCCCGACCACCGCCCGGCCGCCCTCGACGAGGACAGCCAGGTCCTGGCTGGGCCGCGGTGGTGCCGGTCTCCGGCCGGTGCCCGTACGCCGGTATCCACAGAACGTGGCGCGACGTCGTCCTCGTGCCCGGCCGCCCTCATGTACCACCATGCACCGCTTCCGGCCGGGAGAAGCGCTCTGTGCTTCATGGGGAAGCGTTCTGTTTCAGCAAGGCGACGGGTTGGTCGGCAGCCGTTTCAAGGGTCTTCATCCCGTACGGTTCCTGCTGCGCGTCGCTGAGCCGTTCCTGGCTGTCGGCGTCGCGGGCGATGTGCACGCGCATGTACGGCGTGGCGCCGTCCTGCTTGGGGATCACCCACCACATGGCCGCCCAGTCCGGGGGCTGGGTGATGCGCATGATGGCGCTGCTGCGGTAGATCCGTGCCCGGTAGCGGAAGAAATCGTCGCTCGGCTGGGCCAGCCAGCCGGGTGGGTCCTGCCGGTGCTCATGGGCATCGGAGTCGGTGTTCCAGGAGTACTGGACGGAGTCGCGGTAGCTGTTGGCCAGCTTGCCGCGGTCGGCCCGGATGAACGAGATGATGGCGTGGATCTCGACGCGGCCGTCCTCCCCCGCCTTCAGCGGTACTTCGACGACCACGTCCTTGGAGAAGTCGTCGCCCGGGTCGAGCCGGTCGCCTGGCCCGGTGATCCTTCCCGCCGCCAGGACACCGGAGGTGCCGGTGAAGCGCTCGTGTCGGTAGCTGTCGTAGCCGGATCCGAGTTCGCTCTGCCAGGTGTCGAAGTCCGTTCGGGGCACGGTGTACGCCGACGGCCACAGGGTGGCCGACCACAATGTGCCGACGACGTGGATACTGGCCGGCCCGTCGTTCTTGAACGTGAGGCGGACCGGCACGTAGAGGGAGGTGTGCGCGGTGTTCAGCGTGGGCCGGCCGAAGGAAGCGCTGAAGGGCACCTTCGGAGGGGCAATGTAGGGGCTGTACATCGAGGAGTACGCCAGGCTCGCCGCGCCCACAGCGCCAGAGAGAACCACTCCGAGCGCGAAGCGCCGCGGGTGCGGGACGCCCTGCCAGGTCCTCTGCCGGGTCAGTTCCCACCCCGCCCAGCCACACCACACCACCAGGCTGACCCACAGCCACAGCCAGCCTCGCCGGTACCCGCCCTCCCATTGCAGGACCAGCAGCATCACACTCGTCACCGCCGCGACGACCACACCCACAACCACGACCGGCCCGCAGAACGTCACCCGCCGCTTGCCCCAGTAGTCCGCCGCAGCGAAGGCCGCGACGACCTCTGCCAGCGCCCCTGCCAGGAACACCGCCCCCATGACCCGGCCGCCGAACGTCAAGGCCCCCATCGCATCCCACAGCCCGATACGGAACAGCACCGCCGCGGACACCAGCAGGCCGCCGGCCATCAGGCAGCCGCCGGCCCTCCGCCGCCACGCTCTGTCGGGCCACAGCTCGGGATCCGCCCGCCACCGCACAGCGCCCGGGTTGGCGAGGTCGACGTCCGCCCAGCCCGCCCGGCCAAGCACCCGGCGCAGGTCCCGCATCGACCAGGCACGGCCCACACGCTGTCCGGCCGCACTGACCTCCCGCAGCCCTCGTCCGTCGGGAGGATGCACGATCACCTGCGGCCGGCGGCTCATGCTGACAGCATCGGCGCAGTACCTCACCGGCCCGCGTCGGCACGCCGCTCTCGCCCGGCCACACCACCCTGCGACGCAGCCGCGCGCAGCTGGAAGTGGAGCGCCATACCTCCCCGGACATCGCGGGCTACTTGGGCGTAGTGCCTGCGGGCCGCGGCGATCTGCTCGCGGTCGCCCGAGCGCAGACCCTCACGATCCCGGGGCGGCTGGGACCGTGCGGCGTGGGCGCGCTCGATCAGGCCCTGGTCGGGCTCTGCTTTGCCCTCCTCCGCGGCGATCAGCGCACTGTAGGCGCTCACGGCACCGTTGACCGCTTCGATGGCGGCCTCATAGGCCGCCGTTTCCTCGTTCGACCAGTCGTAAGGCTCCAGCTGGTGCGTGAGTGGCGCCCCGCTGCGTGACGACATCCTCGTGCGTACCGATGCTGCGTCGGTGGAGCAGTGCCTCGAAGCCTGCCTGCCCCGCCTGCGCGAACTGGGCTGCACTTTTCCCGAGTGACGAGGCATGCCGGCGGGAGTGGAGCGACAACTCACCGTGTGTGGTCACCGGGGGCGTATCGGCTCCGGGCTCCGCCGGCCTCGGTGACCAGGCTCGTGGCGGTCTTGTCGTGGAAGCCGAGTGCTTTCGCGATGATGGGGGCCTGGGCTTGGAGGACGAGCTGACGGATCGCGGATGTTCTGCCGCGCTGCGTCTTCGCAGTTCAATCGCTCGACGGAGTGAGGACCCCGAGGCTGCTGACCTTCCTGCAGTCCGCCCGGCTGCCGGCCCGTACGTCGCCACTCACTCGTAGTCGTACTTCATGCCGATGCCGAGGGTGCTCTGCAGCGGGAGGAGCCCGGTGCCGACGATGTCGAGGACCGGCGGCACGAGCAGTTCGGCCAGACGCGCCGTTTCGCCGGGCGTCAGCGCGTCCCAAGGGGCGGCTGCGAGCTCGTCGGTGAGCTTCTCGACTGCAGTGCGTACCCGGAGCCCCTCGTCGGTGGCCCTGCCGTCGGCTTGCACCAGGCCGCGGGCGGCGAGGCGTTCGCGGGCGGCGCTCCACTCCTCGTCCGTCCACTGCCGGCTGCCGAACACCTCCTCCGGCGCGGCGCCGACGGCGGCGTGCGAGACCAGGGACTCGGTGGGGCCGATGCCGTGGGCCAGGAGGGCGGCGATGTGGCCGTCGCCGCGGTGCTCGCGCAGGATGGTGGCGGCCTGCCAGAGCACCATGTGCGGCGCGTCGGGCCAGGGCAGCGCGGCGTTGGCGGCGGCCAGGGCGCGGCCTGCGGTGTCCGCGGCCTCGGCGGTACGGCGGGTCAGGTCTGCGGCCTCGCGCAGTTCCGGCGAGCCGATCCGGTCGCCGAGGAGCTTCCGCAGTGCGCGGTCCACTGCCGCGCTCCGGGCCTCCAGGACCCGCTCGGGCGCGGCGGTCCGCCAGGCCGGTGCGGTGTAGCGCTCCACCATCTGCGGGCTGAGGCTGTAGAAGAGGGCGTTCACCAGCTGCGGGCCGGCTGGGCCGAGCGGCGCGGCGCGGTAGGCGAAGTAGCTCGGCCAGCGCTCGTCGGTGGCGTAGCCGAGGGCCGCGGCCTCCTCGAAAGCCTCCGGCGCGTAGTAGAGCGTGGCGTGCACCGGCTCCAGTAACTGCCACATCTGCCGGACCGTGCTCAGGTTGTGCTTCATGTCGCTTCCTCCGCTGTCACTGTCGCGTGTCCAACAGGAACTTGACACTGACCAGATTGCCGCCACCCTCGCCATCTTGTCAACGACTAGATATGGGATAGCCTGCCGGTCATGGCTGCGACACGCACTTACCACCACGGAGATCTCCGCCGATCCATCGTCTCCGCCGCGCTTGAGGTCATCCGGAGCGACGGCGTCGCCGCGATCAGCCTCCGCGATCTCGCACGCCGCGCCGAGGTCTCGCACGCCGCCCCCGCCCACCATTTCAAGGACAAGGCCGGGCTGCTGACAGCGATCGCCACGGAGGGCTTCGAGTTGCTGGCTGCCGCCCTGACCGCCGTGCCGGCCGGTACGGCGCACCGGCTGCGCGAAATGGGCGCGCGGTACGTGGAGTTCGCCCTGGACCATCCGGCCCACTTCGAGGTGATGTTCCGGCCCCAGCTGCTCCACGGCGATGACCCGGAGCTCACCGCAGCCAGGGAGCGCACCTCCCGCGCGCTGCGCTCAGGAGTCGAGAACCTCCCTCCCGCCAAGCGCGGCCGCGATGCCCGGCTGGCCGGACTGGCCGCTTGGTCCCTGGCCCACGGATTCGCCACTCTGCAGCTCAGCGGCAGCCTCCCGTCGCTGGACGACGACCCCGCCGAGACCTTTCGGGCACTCGTCGGTGACCGCCCCGTCGCGGAGGTCCCGTAGCCGACCGCTGCCTTCAGGACCCGGCCGCCCCACTCGGACCCCACGGCTCCGAGGAGGGTGGCGTTCCCGTCGTGCGCGGCGCCCCGGATCCTGGGGGCTCCGGGGAGGCGGCACTCGGCGAGTGGCGGCCGCCGCGGTTCGTCTTCGTCGTGGTCGAGCAGTCCGTCCGGAAGGTACGTATCCATGCCCCCGGCAATCGTGCGACCCGACGGCAGGTCACGCCGCCTGCGATCGACCGGGACCGGAGGCTCCTCAGGCCGACTGCAGGCTGATCCACACGTCGTCGCTCTCCCGGACGGCGCAGATCGGCTCGCCGTTCTCCACCTTCCAGTCGTTCGGCACCACGTAGTACCGCCCGTTCCCTTCGGCAAGGAGCCGGAGGCCGGTGTACCGGTACGGCAGGAGCAGGTCCTTGGCCGGGAGTCGTTCCTCCACGGTGCCGGGCGCGGGCAGGCTCGGCCTCTTGGAACCGAGGATCATGACGCGCGTCCATCCCTGGACGTTGCGGGCGTGCTCCCTCGCGTCGTCCAGCGCGATCTGCCGGGTGACCTGGGTCAGCACCCAGAACACGCAGACGCCCGCGACGAAGACCGTCAACGGTCTTGCCCGGCCTGGATACGGTCCTCACAGAACGATCGGATGATCCGAAGGAAGCCGCCTGGTCGAGCGCAGTGAAATGATCGCGGTATGAGATCGCACGGCAACTCAGACGGCCTGGCCACACATGAAGTACACGTTCCCGCTCCTGGCGGCGGTCGGCTGTGGGCCGAGCGCAGTGGCGCCGGCACTCCGGTGGTGCTGCTGCACGGCGCCGGCATGGACTCGCGGTTATGGGACGCCGTCGTTCCCGAACTGGCCCGCCACCACGATGTGATCCGCTACGACGCCCGGGGCCTGGGGCGCTCCACGCCCCCGGACCGGATGTTCTGCGACGTCGAGGATCTGGGGGCCGTGCTCGACTACTTCGGCTTTCACGCAGCTGCGCTGGTCGGGCTGAGCATGGGCGGGGAGACCGCGCTGGACTTCGCCCTCGCCCATCCCGAGCGGGTCAGCGCACTCGGGCTGGTCGGCACCTCGGTCAGCGGTCACGATTGGCCGCCGGACGCGCAGTCGTCGGCCTATGCCGCTGCCCGCCGCGAGCGGGACGCGGCGGCCCTGGCCGAGCTGGAGCTGTCGGTCTGGGCCTCCATGGGCCGCACGGCTCCCGGAGGAGAACTGATCGAGCGGATGGTGACGCACAACGCGCACCTGCGCCTCGTCAGCGAGCAGCAGGTGGAACACTTCCCGGACCGCGATGCCCAAGCCCGGCTCGACGACATCGCCGCGCCGACCCTGGTCATCCACGGGGACCGTGACCACCCCGAGATCGGCGTGATCGCCGAACGGCTCGTCGCGGGCATCCCCGGCGCCCGTGGCCGACTGATCGCGGACGCAGACCACTACCTGCCGCTGCGCACCCCCAGGCCCCTGACCGAGCTGCTGCTGGCGCACCTGCCCTGAGGCCCTGAGCAACCACGGCTGGAATACCGGTAGTTCCTCGACTGCGCGGCGATCGCGTGGTCCCGGGTGGGCACCAGGGTGCCGTACACGATGAGTACGGCACCCTCGGTGAACCGGCGCCGGAGCCGTCAGTCCCCCGCCGACGAGTGCGCCCTGCGCAGTCACCTACGCAGCCGGCCTGCGGATCCTGGGCCCTGCGGGATCAGAAGATGCGCTGGCCGGGCGTGAGGATGCCGTCGGGGTCGTAGCGGTGGCGCGCGGTCTCGAACTCGGCCCAGAAGGAGCCGAAGTGGCCGGCCCAGTCGTCCTTGGTGAGCGGAACCGACCCGATCGGGTACCAGCAGCCGCCCGCATCGCGCGTGGCGTCGTACTGGATGCGGTTTGCGGCGACCATCTCCTCGGCGGAATCCGCTCCGGGGGAAGAGACCTTGAGGAGGGAGAAGAGGTAGACGAGGTCCTCGTCCGGCATGACCGGGAGCGGGGTGCTGCACTTGGCGGTGAGGACGGGGTAGAGCAGGATGACCGCGGTCGCGCCGATCGCGCCGGCCTTGAGGCCGGAGAGCGTCTCCGTGACGACGGTGTTCACGGTGGATGCCGGGAGGAAACTGTCGTACCAGGGGTGGGGCCTCTGCCACTCACCCATGGACCTCAAAGCGTCCACCGCCGGCGCGAGCCGGTTGAGGAAGTCGAAGTAGGGCACGTCCTGAACCTCTACCGTGGCGTATTCCAGGTCGCCGGTGAGCCGGGCGTCGTCGGCTGCGGTTCCGTCGTAGGCGGCGGCCTCGATCATGTAGGTCCAGCCGGCCTCGGTGGGCAGGGCCTGGCCGACGAGGTAGTCGAACCGTCCTTCCTCGATCAGCCGTGCCTGCTGGGCGGTGATCGCGTCCACCGTCGGGTAGGTCAGGACGTAGTGCCGTACGGTGCGGGGCGCGCGGACCAGGGAGAGGGTGGCCCGGGTGATGATCCCGCATTGTCCGAGGCCTCCGAGGGAGGCTCGGAAGAGATCGGGGCGCTCGGTGGGCGAGCACGTCGTGATCTCGCCCTCGCCGGTGACGACCTGGAGTTCGAGCACGTTGTCGACCTGCGTGCCGAAACGGCCGATCTGCCCGCCCAGCCCTCCGGCCGAGAGCGTGCCGCCCACGGACAGTTCGAGGAAATCGGTGAAGGCCGGCGGGGTGAGGCCCAGGGGCAGGGTCGCGCGAACCAGGGTGCTCCACAGCACCCCGCTCCCGACTATGGCCGTGTCGTCGTGGATCTCGATCGCATCCAGGGCGCTGAGCTCGATGACGAGCCCGGAAGGTACCTGGGCCTGTCCGTTGGTGGAGTGCCCCTGGCCCCGCCCGGCGACCTTCAGTCCGCGTTCCCGGCAGTAGCGGACCATCGTGGCGACGTCCTCGGCCGAGCCGGGTCTGAGGACGGCGGCGGCCTGCTGGTGGACCAGGCCACCGAAGTCCGTGGACACCGCGTCCAGGGCGGCTTGGTCGAAGCACAGCTCGCCGTCCAGTGCGGGTACCGTGTCGAAGGGGTTGTCTGCGCCGGGGGCGGCGGCCGGGTCCGGCTGCGGGGTGGGAAGTCGGGACGTCACGCTTGCTCCAGATCAACTCGGGTACGTATGGCTGCCTCCGACGTCGTTGGAGTCGGTGGCGAGGGCGTGCCGGTCCGCAGCGCGCGCACTCGCTCCGGCACCGACACATTCCCTGCACATTGTGATCACTCCCGTGCCGGATTGGGTAATGGCTGTTCCTTCCGGGGGAGTTCGGCTCAGGTCGCTCCGGCCGGAACGGTAGCGGTACGGTGCTGTCATGTTTCGATCAGCCGAAACCGGATCAGTCCTGTCTCCCGTCACCGCGGACGACGTCGACCTTGCCGTGCGGCTCGCCGTGGGCGTCCTTCGGGACGCGCCCCCGGAGGGATGGGGCGGTAAGGCCGGTTCGCTGGAGTGGGACTGCTGGGAGACCGTCGAGCACCTTGCCAACGACCTTGTTGTACTACGCCGTGCAGCTGGGGCCGCAGAGCCCGCCGCTGGACACCCATGTGCCGTTCGCGTTGAGCCGGAAGAGGCCGGAGGGACCCGCGTACTTCCTCTGCGCGGAGCGCGATGCGGGTCCGGCCGGGCTGGTGCAGGTGCTGGAGGCGTGCGGCGCGCTGCTGGTCGCCATGGTGCGTACGACGCCGCCCCGGGTCCGCGCCCACCACGCCGCCGGGGTGTCGGACCCCGAGGGCTTCGCGGCGATGGGGGTGGTGGAGACGCTGGTGCACGTGCACGATGTGGCGGAAGGCTTCGGGCTTGCCTGGACCCCGCCCTCCGCTCTCTGCTCGCGGGTGCTCGCCCGTCTGTTCCCGGAGGCGCCGGGCGGCGCGGATCCCTGGCTCACTCTGTTGTGGGCCACCGGCCGCGCCGAACTGCCGGGGCACCCTCGTCTCACCACGTGGCGCTGGGAGAGCACACCGCGGTCACCCGGGATCCAGCCCGCGGTCCGCACCCGGCCCGGTCGGCCCGGCATGAGGTGACCACAGGGCGACCGGCCCGGCCCGGGAACGTTCAGGCGCTGCTCCCCGCCGCCCCGGTCTCGGCGCGGGCGGCGGCGCAGGCGGGGCGGGTGCGGGCGGCGTAGGAGCGGGCGGCCACGATGAGGCCGAGTCCCAGGCCCCCGAATGCCAGGCCGCCGAAGGCGACCATCCAGGTGAGTCCCGAGCCGGTGGTGAACGGCGGGGAGGGCTCGATCGCGGGCAGCAGGCCGGTGGCCATGAGCGGGGCCAGGACGACGAGGACGGTGCCGTACATGGCCAAGGGGACGCCGGTCAGCCAGGCGGGGACCAGCGGCAGCGGGCGAGGGACGCGTCGTCCGGCCAGGAACACGGTCCAGCGGGGGAACACCTGCCCCCACGTGTGCAGCAACCCCAGGAGGAGGAAGACCCCGACGGCTCCCGCCAGCACCGTGACGTCGATCCCGACCGACGCGGCCGCTCTCGCCGGCCCCGACGCGCCGTCCCCCGTCGTCCGTTGCCAGTCTTCGGCCGTCACGCCCAGGGCATCGCCGCCCAGGAGCCAGATGCTCTTGACCGCTGCCCACGGCAGGAGCCCGCACATGAGCAGGCAGGCCGCCGTGCGGGTCCTGTTCGACGCCCGCGAGGCGGCCGGGTGGACCAGCGGGCCGTCACCGGTCCCGGGGTGCGGCCGCCCGCAGCGCGGGCAGTGGCCGCGCAGCCGTCGGCGGTGGGAGAGGCCTACGAGGAACAGCAGGGCGGCGCCGGCCGTGTTCAGCAGCACCTGGGCCAGGCCGGTGGCGCTCTCGACCCTTGAGAGGAACATCAGCGTCACGAAGTGGATCGGCAGGCCGATCGTTCCCACGACGAACACCGGGAGCGTCACCGTCAGTGCCGTCGCCACCGCGGCCCGGGCGGGGCCGCCGAGTGTCCGGGTGGTGGCCAGGCAGGCCGTGCCTGCCAGGAGCGCGAGGGCCGCCAGGAGGAGCTGGACCGCCGGCGCGTGGGAGGCGTGCGCCTTCCACGGCACGGTGGTTCCGGCCGCGGCCCAGGTGATCTCGACGGCGGCGTACACCGCGCCCCACAGGGCAGCCGCCCGGGGCGCCCACGCCGGCCACCGACGCGACCACCCCACCCGCCCCGGGCCTGCCTCCGGCGGCCTGGGGATTGCCTTGGCCTCCGAGTTCGCTGGAACCACCATCGTGACCTCCGTGGAGCCTGTTCGACGACCCTGCAAGGCTCCTCGGCGTCAGTGCTGCACACATCCGTCACGTGGATCATCCGGTCTCCCCCGGGTGGGGGAGACCGGATCGCGGCAAGCCGGGTACGCCGGACGAGCCCGCTCTGCTGTCGGCGGTGTGCTCCTGCGCGGTGCGGTGCAGGGCGCGTCAGTCCCGGGCGGGTGCCGCGTCCGCGTCGGCCAGTGCCTTCGGCGTCACGGTCCGCAGGAACGGGACGATGATCAGGAGGGTGGCTACGGTGAACACGGCGAACGCGGTACGGATGCCGAACCATTCGGCCAGGACGCCGACCAGACCCGCGCCGAGCGGCATCGCGCCCCAGCTGAACAGCCGCGCCGCGGCGTTGTAGCGGCCGAACATGCTGTCGGGGACGAGCCGTTGGCTGATGGTGCGGGAGTTCACCGTCCACAGGATGCCGCCCATGCCGCCGAGGAACGCGCCGGCGGCCACGACCCAGAGGCTGGTGGAGACGACCGGGGTGGCGACCATGGCCGCGGTGCCGACCAGGTCGGCGAACATGGACCAGCGGCGGCCCAGGAGGCGGTTGACGGTGGTGACGGTGAGCGCACCGACCAGGCCGCCGGCGCCGAGGGCGCTGAGCAGGATGCCGTACTCGCTGACGTCGAGGTCCATCAGTGAGGTGGCGACCAGTGGCATCAGCGCGAGCCACGCGCCCCAGCAGGCGGAGAGCACGGACAGCGCGAGGGCCATCAGGCGCAGCAGGCGTTGCCGCCACAGGAAGCGGATGCCTTCGCCGATGCGCCGGTTGACGGTGCCGGCCGGGCGGGAGTCGTCGGCCTCCGGCTTGAACCGGCCCACGAGGAGCACCAGGATCAGCGTGCCGATCAGGTAGCCGGCTCCGGTCCAGCCCAGGGCCACGCTCGCGCCGGCGGCCACCAGGAGTCCGCCGACGAAGGGCCCGCAGAACTCGTTGCAGGCGGTCTCGGCGCCGGCCACCCAGGCGTTCGCCCGTTCCCGGCCGGCCGGTGCCACGGCGGAGGGGACGAGGGTGGCGGCCGATGTCAGGGCGACCACTTCGGCGACGCCCAGCACGAAACCGCCGATGTAGAGCGCGGAGATGGTCACGGCGTCCTGAGCGGAGAGCAGTAACAGGGCGGCGACGACCAGCATGCGGGCGAGGTCGGCCGTCCACAGCAGCAGGCGCCGGTCGAAGCGGTCCACCAGGACACCGACGTGCAGGGCGACGAGCAGCCAGGGGAGCGTGAGGGTCAGGCCCACGCCGGCGACCTGGGCCGGCGAGTCGGTGAGTCGGGTCGCCATCAGTGGCAGGACGACCTTGGTGACGCCGTCGGCGAGGTTCGTGATCGCCGTGAAGCCCACCAGCACCGCGGTGTTGCGGTTGCCGGGGGCGCGCGGGGCGGCGGCTGTCTTCGACGTCGGGCCCTGGGCCGCTCCCTGCGGTGCGCGGGGCGGGGCCGCGGCAGACGGGGACGCCGCCGCCTGCGCCGTGGGCACTCGCCGGTCCGTCGAACTCGCCATGACTAACCTCCTAAGTGGCTTTGGTGGTCAGTATGGCAGCGGTATCGTGGGACTGCAGCGCCAATCGGCCAAGAGCCGTCAATCCGTTCGATGACCCGTCACCAACTCCCGTCAGGAAGGCGGCGCACCCGTGCTCGACCCCTCCCCGGCCGCCGAGCTGATCGAGGCATTCACCAACACCGTCGACCTGGAGAGTGGCGACGACGACGTCGCCACTCCTGCCGCGCTGGCGGACTGGCTGACGGGCCGGGAGCTGGCCGGTCCCCCGCTGCAGCTCACGGACGACGAGCACGGGGCCTTCCTCATCCTGCGCGCCGGCATGCGCGAAGCCCTCGACACCGACGACCCGGTGGCACCGCACCGGCTCGTCCTCGCCGACGCGGTGCTCGCCGATGTGCCGCTCCTCGTCTCCCTGGGCACCCCCGGCGCACCGCTCACGTTCGCCCCTGGTGGCCCGCCGGCCCGTACCGCTCTCGCCCGGCTCGCCGTGGCCTGGGCGGAGGTCGTCCTGACCGGACACGTGCACCGGCTCAAGCGGTGCGCCGAGCACACCTGCGGCTGGGTGTTCTGGGACGCCTCCAAGAACCACAGCCGCCGCTGGTGCTCGATGCGGGTGTGCGGCAACCGCACCAAATCCCGCCGCTATGCCACGCGGCAGCGCGACCTCAGCGGTTGAACCCCGCGGGGCCCCACGCCCTCCCGCGGGGTGCCGTGCCGCCGAGGGCGGCGACGGGGGCCGGCCGCGGCCGGCCCGGTGCCGCGCAGGAGGAGGGGCCGTTCAGGCGCCGGGGCGGCGGGTCGAGTCGTACCTCAGGATCGTGTAGACCCCCACCCCGGCTATGACCGCGAGGTTGGGCACCAGGTAGTGGTTCACGAGGAAGCCTCCGAGGGCCCAGGCGTTGACGTAGAGGTCCACGAGGCACGCCGTCACGACGGTGCCCACGCATACGAAGATCCGGACCCTGCGGTCGCCCGTGGTGCGTGTGGCGCTGATGTAGTAGGCGGCGGTGACGAACCCGACCATGAGCGGTGCCCCCACCACGACGGTGGTGAACAGCAGCGTGTTCCCGGACTCGATCGGTCCGGCCAGCCGGCGGAGCGGCGTGGCCCCGGATGCCTTCAGGAGGAAGAACGGACTCGGTCAACCGACCGGGCACCGCCCGGATCCGCTTGCCGGTACCGGGCACCGGAGAGTTCCGGCACCGGCTGCGCCCCCTGCCCGTCTCGAACGCCTGCGGGCCGGACGGGCGGGCGTCCGGTGTCACCGGCGGTTCCGCTGCTACGCCGGGTCGCTGATGGCCGTTGCGGCGGTCTGGAGCTGGGTGAGGACGGTCTGGACGGCTCTGCGTGCGGTGCGCTCGGGACGGTGGAGGGCGTCGATGTGGCGCCGTGAGTGGACTCCGGTCAGGGGCCTGAGGGTCACCTGGGGGTGGGGGCGGGCGGTCCAGCGTGGCATCAGGGCGATGCCGCCGCCGGCGGCGACGAGTTCGGCGGCGACCGTGAACTCGTTGATGCGGTGGGCCAGGTGGAGGCGACGGCCGGCAGCGGCGGCGACGGCCTCGATGACGGCGATCAGCGGGAAGCCGTCGTGGGTGGTGATCCATGGCTCGTCGGCTACGTCGGCGGCGGTCAGCTCGGGCTTGCCGGCCAGGGGGTGGCCGGTGGGCAGGGCGACGTCGAGGGGCTCGTGGAGCAGGGGGGTCACCGACACGGAACGCGGCCAGGGCGGGGCGTGGTCGAGGCGGTGGGCGATCACGATGTCGTACGAGCGGGTCAGCCGGGGGAAGTCGGCCTGGGCGACGTCCTCGTCCGCGAGCGCGAGCCGCGGGGAGCCCGGGGCGGACAGGGCGCTCAGCAGGCGGGGGCCAAAGGCTGCCGCGGCGCTGTGGAAGGCCGCCACCGAAACCGGGCCGCCGGTCCGGCCGAGGAAGTCGTCGACGGTTCGACGGGCTCGTGCAAGGGCGGTTTCGACCTCGACCGCGGCCCCGGCCAGGGCTCTTCCGGCCGGTGTGAGCACGAGTCGCCTGCCGTCGCGCTCGGTCAGGGGAACGGGGACCGAGCGCTGGAGCAGGCGCAGCTGTTGTGAGATCGCCGAAGGCGTGACCCGCAGCGCCTCGGCCGCGGCCGTCACGCTGCCCAGTTCGCCCAGTTCACGGAGGACCCGTAGCTGTCTCTCGTCCATCACCACACTGTAGTGCCGCTAAAGGGTTGGTTGAGAAGTTGGTTCTTGGCTTCAATGTGCTGGTCGGCGAGGGTGGGCCACATGCCCGACACCCGTCGCACCGATCTGGTGCTCCTTCTCGTCGCCCTCGTCTGGGGTTCCAGCTATCTGGCGGCGAAGACCGCCACCGACGCCGTCCCGGTCCTGGTGGTGCTGTTCGCCCGCTACCTGGTCTCGGCGCTGGCGATCGTTCCCGTCGTCCTGGCGACGGCCCGCCGGCGGCGGGACCGCTGGACCCGGGAGGAGCTTCGCGTCGGGTTGCTGCTGGGCGTGACCCAGGCGGCGGTCCTGGTGCTGGAGACGTACGGTGTGGCACGCACCAGTGCGGCGAACGCGGGACTGCTCATCAGCCTGACCCTGGTGCTCACCCCGCTGCTGGACCGCGCGGGCGGCCGGGGCGGGGTGCCGCCCCGCTTCTACCTCGCCGCCGGACTGTGCATGGTGGCCGTCGGCCTGCTCACCGCCGGCCACGGCCTGCGTGCTCCCGGTGCGGGAGATGCGCTGATCCTGGCGGCGGCCGTGGTCCGGGCCGGACACGTCGTGCTCGTGGGCCGGCTCACCGCCGGCCGTTCGCTGCGTCCGTTGCAGCTGACGTCCGTGCAGATGGTCGTCGGTACGGGGCTGTGCCTGGTGCCCGCCGCCGGCGGTCTGCCGAGCCTGGCCCATGCCACGGCCGGCACCTGGGGCCAGCTGGTCTACCTGGCCCTGTTCTGCAGCGTGTTCGCCTTCCTGGCCCAGACCTGGGCCATCCAGCGCACTTCCGCCGGCCGGGCCAGCCTCCTGCTCGGCACCGAACCCGTGTGGGCCGCCGCCATCGGCATCGGCCTGGCGGGCGAACGCTTCACCTTCCTCGCCGCGCTCGGCGCGACGCTCATGGTCGCGGGTACCTACTGGGGCCAGGCCATCGAACGCGCCCACCGCGCCGCCGCCCCCGGCCCGGAGCGGGACGACGCGCGCCCTGCACGGGTCGTGGCAGGCAACCGGGCCTGAGCCGTCATCAGAAGGCCGAGTGGGCAGTCCAGACGGCGAGTACGGCGCGGTCTCCACTGACCTGCAGGGCGGTGTCCGCCGCGGGCAGCCGGCCGTAGAGGAACAGCAGCAGGTCGGCGGCGCGGGCGCGGACCTCGGTGGTCGCGCCGGGGGCGCGGTCGTCCACGGGAAGCAGGCCGAAGCCGTCGGGGCGCAGCTGGACCCGCCAGTCGGCCCCCGCCCCCTGTTCCGGGCAGCAGAAGCGGATGACCTCGCCGTGGCCTCGGAGCTCGGCCGTGCCCGGGGCGAAGGACTCCGCGAACGGCAGGTTCGTCAGGAACTCGTCGATGCCGTCTGCCGCCCGGGCGGGGTCGATCGCGGGGGTCAGGCCGAGTGCGAGCTCGGCGTCGACGCGGTGCACGAGGGTCTCGAAGAGCATTCGGCGGATCCAGAAACGGGCGTGCTGGTCGAGGCCCCAGGCCCACATCGGGGCGTCGGGATCGGTGGCGGCGAACACCTCTGCGGCACCGGCGGACCCGTCGGCCAGCCAGCCCGGCAGCCCCTCGGAGGTGTCGGGCAGCTGCAGGTCGACCTGCCGGCTCGTGGGCCGTTCCGGTACACGCCGGCGGAGCAGGACGGAGAACCAGCGCTGCACCGATCCGACGTGGCGCAGCAGGTCGGTCAGGGTCCACCCCGGGCAGGACGGCACCGGTGCCGAAAGGTCGGCCCCGCCGACGGCGGCACGGAGCACCGCGGTCTCCTCGAGGACGGCTGCGGCGTGCTGTGCGGGATCCATGCCCGTCTCCTTCCGAGTCCTGTCTCAGCCCCCACACCCTCCATGCCCCACCGCCCACTCCGTCACATCCGGTGCATGCCGTCATGTCCGGTGCGCGACGGCGGAACACCCCGCTCCGTCGGCTACGGAGCAGGAGCGGGGGAATCAGGCGCGGGCGCGTCGGGTTCCTGCGGGGCCGGCGGGTGGTGGCAGGCGGCGCGGGCGTCGTCGTCCTCCGTGCGCGGCCAGCACCGTCCTTCGAGGGCCTCGGCGCTTCGGTTGAGCCGGACCAGGACGTCCTCCAGCTGCCGTATCTCCTCCGGGGACCAGTCGGCGACCACCCGGGCCAGGCAGGACCGGTTGGCCTCGCGGTCTCCGGCGAGCCGGCGCCCGCCTTCGGTGGTGATGCGCAGCTTGCGGGCCATGCCGCCGTCGGGGTCCGTGACGCGCTCGGCCAGTCCGCAGCGCAGCAGCGCGGCCGTCTGGCGGTTCACGGTCGAGGTGTCGAGGCCGAACGCCTCCGCCAGCTGTCCGATGGACATGGGGCCCTGGGTGTCGATCCGGCTGAGCAGCAGGTACGCCGACCGCTCCAGGCGTTCGGGGTCGCGCTCGCGCCGGGCCAGCACCTGGTGCCGCGAGAGCAGCATCAGCTCCCGTTCCAGCTTCTCCAGCATTGCGCCTCCCGCTCCTTCCGGCGCCCCATTATCGCGGACCCGGGGACCGGAGGTTCCCGCCCCGGACAGACCGGGTTCCCGCCCCGGACGGGCCTGCCGGCGGCTCCACGCACGGATGGTTCCGGGGGTGATGTCCGTCGCTGTGCATCATACATAGCATGTGTACCATGCACATGCATCCGCGCTCCGTCGCGATCGACGAGCCACAGCCCCAACCCGGAGGACCCTCATGACCGCCACCACGTCCACCGCCTCCCGCGCGGCCGGGATCCTCTCCCGGCCCGTCAGGCTGAACGGCCTGACCGTGCCCAACCGCATCGCGATGGCGCCGATGACCCGGATGTTCTCCCCCGGCGGCGTACCCGGCGAGGACGTGCAGGCGTACTACGCCAGCCGGGCCCGTGCGGGCGTCGGCCTGATCGTCACCGAGGGCACCTACGTCGGCCACGAATCCGCCGGGCAGAGCGACCGGGTGCCGCGGTTCCACGGCGAGGAGCAGCTGGCGGGGTGGGCGAAGGTGGCCGCCGCCGTGCACGAGGCGGGCGGCACGATCGTGCCCCAGCTGTGGCACATAGGCATGGTGCGCAAGCAGGGCGAGGCGCCGTACGCCGCCGCACCCGCCGTCGGCCCCTCCGGCATCCGGGTCGACGGCACCGAGGGGACCGGCAGGGCCATGACCCGCGCCGACCTCGACGACGTCATCGGCGCGTTCGCCGACGCGGCCGCGGAGGCCGAGCGGATCGGATTCGACGGCGTCGAACTGCACGGCGCCCACGGCTACCTGCTGGACCAGTTCCTGTGGGAGCGGACCAACCGCCGCACCGACGCGTACGGTGGCGACGCGGTGGCGCGTACCAGGTTCGCCGCCGAGATCGTGGAAGCCGTCCGCGAGCGCGTCGCGGCCGACTTCCCGGTGATCTTCCGCTACTCGCAGTGGAAGCAGGAAGCGTACGACGCCCGGCTCGCGCAGACGCCCGAGGAACTGGACGCGATCCTGGCCCCGCTGGCCGCGGCGGGCGTCGACGCGTTCCACGCCTCCACCCGGCGCTACTGGATCCCCGAGTTCGAGGGCTCGGACCTGAACCTGGCGGGCTGGACCAAGAAGCTCACCGGCCTGCCCACCATCACCGTCGGCTCGGTCGGCCTCGACGGCGACTTCATCCGCGCCTTCGTCGGCGAGGGCGCGGCGCTCGGCGACATCGACAACCTCCTGGACCGCATGGAGCGAGACGAGTTCGACATGGTCGCCGTCGGCCGGGCGCTGCTCCAGGACCCGCAGTGGGCGGCGAAGGTCCTCGGCAACCGCTTCGACGAGCTGAAGCCGTACGACGCGGCAGCGCTGGCGTCGCTCAGCCGGTAGCAGGGAGCCGGTGGCCGGCCGCCGTCAGCGGTGGCGCGGTGAGTGCCGTGAGCGGCACGGGCGTGTGCCCGTGCCGCTCACCTGCTCATTGATCACCGCTGTCCGCGCACGGGCTCCGGCAAGAGGTTTTCCCACTCGGACGCCATATCGATGCGCACCGCACCGAACTCTGCGGAGAGGGTGAGCGATTTCCCGGGTCCGCCCGTGGTTCGTCGGCGCACAGGCGCGTAGATCAATTACCGGACCCCAGGGCCCATTCCTTGATCGAGAAATCCATTCGAACACACTGTTGTGACGCGTCTATCCGTTCGCTACGATCGCTACCCTCGACGGCCGTGGTCCGCC
Source organism: Streptomyces sp. NPDC089799 (assembly GCF_040684755.1). Classification (NCBI taxonomy): domain Bacteria; kingdom Bacillati; phylum Actinomycetota; class Actinomycetes; order Kitasatosporales; family Streptomycetaceae; genus Streptomyces; species Streptomyces sp. NPDC089799. Next base: position 23,603 of record NZ_JBFBGR010000011.1, read on the forward strand.
TGTTCCCAGGGGGTATTGTGCGTGCGTTCGCGTCAGCAATATCCCCCGAGCGGGATTCTTGATGGGCGAGGCCGAAGAGAAATTAAGACCTTCCCTCAGTGAATTATCCGGAAAAGAGCGATCAACCCGGTCGCCTTTCCGAAGACGGGATTTCTCGCTCTTCTGGGCGGCGGGTGCCATCGACGGTCTCGGCACCTGCGCGTCCTCCCTCTTCCTGCCGCTGATCCTGCTGGGCGCCGGATATCCGGCCGGGCTCGCCGGACTCGTCGCGTCGGTGGCACTCGTCAGCGGACTCGTCGTCTCACCGGTCGCGGGCGTGTTCGCCGACCGGTGGCCGCGCAAACCGATGATGTACGCGGCGGCCCTGGTCGCGGCGGGCGCCATGGGATCGGTGTTCACGGCCGTGGCCCTCGGCCACGTCGTCCTCGTCCACGTACTCGTGGCGGCCGCGGTCGAGCAGGCGGCCGGCGCCGCCTACGGGGCGGCGGCATCCGGGACGATCCGGCGGCTGGTGCCCGCCGAGGGGTACGCCCGGGCGATCGGGTCCTTACAGGCGCGGGACCAGGCGGTGCAGATCGTCGGGCCGACGCTGGGGGGCGTGCTGTACCAGCTGGCACGGTGGGTGCCGGTGCTCGCGGACGCGGTGTCGTTCCTGCTGGTCGCGGCGTTGAGCAAGGCGATCCGCACGGACCTGACGCCCGAACGGGAGGCTCCGGCCGGCTCGTTCACCCGCGACCTCGGCGAAGGGCTGCGCTTCGTGTGGGCCGAGCCCTTCCTCCGCTTCGTGGTGGTGTGGACGGCCGGGATCAATGCGCTGCTCGGCGCGCTGTACTTCCACGCGGTGTTCGCCTCGCACGCCCGGGGCGCCGCCCCCTCGTCGATCGGGCTGATCCTCACCCTGTCGGGCGTCGGCGGGCTGCTGGGCGCACTCGCCGCGCCGTGGCTGGTGCGCCGGGTTCCCGCCGCGCGGATCGTGACGGGAGCGTCCTGGGCCATGGTCCCGACCGCGGCCGGGCTCGCGTTCGCGTCCCGGACCTGGGCCTACGGGCTGCTGTTGAGCGGAGTGTCGCTGATCGTGCCGTCCGTGGTGGTCGTGCTGCAGACCCGGGCGGTGCTGGTCACCCCCGACCGGCTGCTGGCGCGGATGGGAACGGTGCTGGGGACCGCCGGCCAGGGCGTCGCGGTGCTCGCGCCCGTGGCGGCGGGGGTCCTGGTGGCGGCGTACGGGGGACGTACGGTCGCGTGGGGCTGCGCGGGCGGGTTCGCCGGGCTGGCGCTCTACGCGACCCTCAAGGCAGGACTCGTGTCCCGGGAGGCACCGTGACACCCGCCCCGCCGAAGGCGGCCGCGCGCAGCTACGGCGTCTACCGGCCGGTACTGCCGGTGACCAGCCCCCGCAACCCGGACCGGATGGTGTACACGGGGGACGCCGACGGCCGGTGCGAGATCTTCACCTGGGATCGTTCCAGCGGCTCAGGACGGCAGTTGACGGACCGTCCGCACGGCACGCTGCTGTGCGCCATCGACGGCGACGAGGCCGTGTGGTGGTTCGACGAGGACCGCGGCGGCAGCGGCGGCTGGCGCACCCAGCCCTTCGACGGCGGGCCGGACCGTCCGGCGCTGGCCGGGGTGCCCTGCGGGCGGCCGGCCGGGCTCGCACTGGCGGCCGGGGGCGGGGTGGCCATCGGCATCCGCAGCCCCGAGGGGCTCAGTGTGCATGTGGGGCGGCGCGGCGGGACCGGGACATCCGTGCTGCACACGACGGAGTCCGGCACGCTGTGCGACCTGGCGCCGGACGGCGGGCTGCTGGCGGTGTCCGGACCTGCGCACTCAGCCCGTGCCGTGACGCTGCTGGCCCCGGACGGGAGCACCGTCGCGGTGCTCTCCGGCGCCGGGGAACGCACCTGGGCGCTCGGCTTCGCGCCCGCCCTCGCGTTCGCCCCCCTGCCCGGGCCGCCGCCGGTACCCGCGCCGCCGCCGTTGTCCGGGACTCCGCCGTTACCCGCGCCGCCGCTGTCATCCGGGACGCCGCCGTTACCCGGACCGGTGCCCGCCCGCACCCTGCTGCTGGTCATGCGCGAGCGGGCCGGCCGCTACCACCTCGGCACCTGGGCCCCCGGTCACGGGCTGGAGCTGCTGCCCTGGTGCTCGTTCGACACCGAGACGACCGCCCGCTGGTACCCCGGCCCCGGTGGCCCGCGGGTCCTGGTCCGGCAGGACCGGCACGGGCGCAGCCGGCTGTTCACCGCCGATCTGGAGCGCCGCGAGCTGGCCCCGGTGCCCACCCCGGAGGGCAGCGTCCTGGACGCTTCGCCGGCCGCCGACGGTGACGTGCACTTCATCTGGACCGACGCGGTGAACGTGCCGCGCGCGCTGTCCCTGTCGGGCGCGCCGCTGCCCGGGCAGAGCCGGTGGCGGCTCCCCCGGTTCGGCCGGCGCCGGGACCTGTGGACGCCCGGGCCCGGCGGCCCGGTCCACACCTTCGTCACCGCACCCGCCGACCGTCCCGCACCGCACCCGCTGGTCTTCCTCGTCCACGGCGGCCCGGCCGACCACGACCGCGACGCGTACGACCCCATGGTGCAGGCCCTCGTCGGCTCGGGTTACGCGGTGGCCCGCGTCAACTACCGGGGCTCGACCGGCTACGGGCCCCGCTGGCGCTCGGCCTACTCCGAGGGCGTCGGGCACACCCAGGTCGCCGACCTGGTCCGGGTCCGGGCCGAGCTGCTGGACCGGGGCATCGGCCGCGAGGGCGCCGTGGGCCTGTGCGGCACGTCGTGGGGCGGATATCTGACGCTGCTGGCCATGGGAACCCGTCCGGATCTGTGGAACGCCGGCGTGGCCGTCAAGCCGATCGCCGACTACGTCACGGCCTTCCGGCACTCCACGCCCGCCCTCCAGGCGCTGGACACCGCGCTGTTCGGCGGCACTCCGGACCAGGTGCCCGACGCCTACGCCCACGCCTCCCCGTCCTCGTACGCGGCCGCCATCCGTTCCCCGCTGCTGGTCATCGCCGCCCGGCGGGACGCCAAGTGCCCCCCGGAGCAGGTCGAGGCGTACCTGGACGTGCTGCGCACGGGCGGTGTGCCCCACGAGCTGATGTGGCTGGACTCGGGCCATGACGGCTACGACGGGGCCGACCACCTGGCCGTGATCAGGCGGTCCCTCAGATTTCTCGGCCGCGGGCTGCCTCCGGCGCCCGCGCGGGCCGAGGCGTCCCCTCACCCGGAGAGGAGGTGAACACCATGCAGAAGGACATCATCCACGGCGACCCGCTCGACGGCGACGAGGAGAGCCGCAAGCCGGGCGTCGGCGTCGTCATCTACTTCCGTTCCGCGGAAGAGATGGAGGACGAGGAGAAGTAGCACCACGGGGCCGGCCCCGTACCCCGTGCACGGGGCCGGCCCCACCCGCCGATGACCGACTTCGTGCTTCGCCGCATTGATCACATGAGAAGAGGCCAGCCGTGCGCGTACTCCTGGTGAACATGCCCTGGGCCCCGATCGATCTGCCGTCGCTGGCTCTCGGAATCCTCAGGCGCAGCGTCGACGAGCACGTCCCGGACGGGGAAGCGGACGTCCTGCACGCGAACATCGAATACGTGGACTGGATCACCAAGCACACGGAATTCACCCTCGAGGACTACTCCTATTACTCGCTCGGCTCCTATTTCCTGGGCTGCGGCGACTGGGTGTTCTCGTCCGCCCTGTACGACGACCCGCAGTGGCGGGTTCCCGAGTTCACCGCCGCAATGAGCGGCCGGGTGCGCAGGGACCAGATGGAGATGACGCGGGCGCTGCACGAGATCGCACCCGATTTCGTCCGGTACATCGCGGAGCGGATCGTCGAACTCGCCCCGGACGTGGTGGGTTTCACCTCGACGTTCCAGCAGAACACCGCCGCCCTGGCGGCCGCCAAATACGTCAAGCGCCTCGCCCCGCACATCGTGACGGCCATGGGCGGTGCCAACTGCGACGGCAAGCAGGGTGAGGCCGTCCACCGCAACTTCCCCTTCGTCGACCACGTCCTGCGCGGCGAGGGCGAGGTGTCGTTCCCCGCTCTGCTCAGGGCACTGGACGCCGGCGAGCCGCTGTCCGGGGTGCCGGGGCTGTGCTGGCGCGACGCGGACGGCACGTCCGTGGTCAACGCCATGTCCACCGGACCGCTGCCGCCCGCCTCGATCCTGCCGCCGGACTACGCCGGGTACTTCGAGCGGCTCGCGTCCTCCCACGCACGGAACTGGGTCGAACCCAAGCTGGTCGTGGAGGGCGCGCGGGGCTGCTGGTGGGGCGAGAAGCACCACTGCACCTTCTGCGGGCTGAACGGCTCCTTCATGCAGTTCCGCAGCAAGAGTCCGGACGTGTTCTACGACGAGGTCGTCGAACTGGCCCGCAGGCACCGGGTCCTGGACATGTACGTCGTCGACAACATCCTGGACATGGGGTACGTGAAGACGGTGCTGCCGCGCATCATCGACAGCGGGTACGACCTGCGCATGCACATCGAGATCAAGTCCAACATGCGGCAGGGGCAGCTCCAGACCCTGGCCGACGCGGGCCTGATCTTCGTCCAGCCGGGTATCGAGAGCCTCAACAGCCGGGTGCTGACCCTGATGGACAAGGGCGTGACCGGCGGCCAGAACGTGCGGATGCTGCGCGACGCCGCCACCGTCGGCCTCTCCGTCGCCTGGAACTACCTGCACGGTTTCCCCGGCGAGGACGCCGCGGACTACGACGACGTGGTGGCCCAGCTGCCCGCGCTGGAGCACCTCAACCCGCCCGTGGGCGCGTCCTCCCGGATCGCCATCGAGCGGTTCAGCCCGTACTTCAACGATCCCGCGCTGGGCTTCTCCGAACTGCGCCCCGCCGAACCGTACCGGCTCACCTACGACCTTCCCGAGGCCGAAATGTTCGACCTGGCGTACGTCTTCGACGTGCCGCCCCGCGGGATCGGCGAGGACGTCGTCGAGCGCCTCAACGAAGGCATCGCGCGCTGGAAGCGGAACTACGCCGGCAGCCGCCTCACCCACTGGGACCTGGAGGACCGGATCGTCCTGGTCAGCAGGCGCCGGGCCTTCGACTGGACGTACCTGGAGCTCACCGACCCGTTCGAGCTGGGCCTGTTCCGGCTGCTCGACCAGCCGCACACGGTGAAGGCCGCCGTGCGCAAGCTCCACGGGGGCCACCCCGTGAACGTGGACGAGGACACGGTGCGGCAGGTACTGGCACGGTGGCGGGCGCTCGGGGTGGTCTTCGAGGACAGCGGGCAGTTCGTGCAGATCGCACCGCCCGCACGCAACGAGGAGTTCCTGCGGATCGACTTCATGCGGCACACCTCCGCCCGCGACGCCGAACTCGCCGCGACGACCGCCTGACCGCCTGACCGCCGCACGCTGGTCGTCCCGACTGCGCGGCGAATCCCCGACGGCTCCCCGACGGCTCCCCGACGACTGCCCGACGACTGCCCCACAGAGAGACGACGATGACTGCAGCACTCACCGGCACCGCGCCCCTCACCGGCCTCGCGCCCTTCACCGTCACCGCCTCGCGGGACTACGACCCGGAGGTGAGCGCGCTGCCCGCCATGTCGCTGGGCCGCTACGAGATCGACGGCAACGGCGGCGAAGCCGCCCGCCGGCTGTTCGCCGCCGGTGCCCGGCACGTCAGGCTCCCCCGCCCGGTCGACCTGACGGATCCCGCCGACGGGGCCTGGTCCGTCCGGGCGCTCAGCTTCGTGGGCGACCTGACCAGCATGGCCATCTCGGTCGACTGGCAGCTCCGCACCGGCCCGGACCCCGACGCATGGCGCCCCTACGGGCACCTCCACCCGCCGACCGCCGTCCTCGGCACCGCCGACCCGGCCGCGACGGCCCTCGCGTGGCGCACCACGTACTACATCTGCAAATGCGTGTTCCGGCACGGACCCGGGTTCGTCCAGGTGCGCGACCGGCGGTACGGCGAGCTCCGCCGCTTCACCATCGACGAGCCGGAGTACCACGCGGCCATCGAGGCCCTCACCGACGGCGCCCGCGCCGACTCGATCCCGCAGCCGGTCCTGGACGACCTCATGGGCGAGACCCTCGTCCTCCGTCTCGGCGACCACCTGTGGTGGGCCCCGTACCGCGTCCGCCGCTGGTCGGAGGCGCCCCTGGTGATCTGACCCGCCGGCCCCCGGGGCCGTCCACGCACCCGCGCTGTTCAGCCGAGGACTTCGGTCACTTCCCGGCGGGTCGCCTCCGACAGGAGCGGGGCCCAGCGCGTGAAGAGCTCGAGCAGGTCCGCCCCGTTGCGCTCGCGGAAGGACGCGTTGACCTTCGCCAGGTCCAGTTCGTTGGCCACCGTGAGCTCGGCGAAGTCGCGGCGCTGCTGCAGGGACGGGGTGAACTCCTCGCCGGTGAAACGGTCCCGGAAGGTCACCGACGCCTCGTCCGGAGAGGCGAGCGTGGGGTAGGAGGCCTTGCGGTCGCAGCTGGCGTAGAAGTACACGAGCGCTTCCGCCTCCACACCGATCGCGTCGGCGAGGCGGGCGCGGTCGGCGAGGTCCAGGAGGCTCAGGGGCAGGCCGTCCGTACCGTAGAAGGCGTGGCACAGGGCCGCGGTCTGCAGGGCGGGCCGTGCGCCCCACGCGGCGAGCAGCGCCTCGACGCGCAGGAGGTGGGTCAGGAGCGTACCGCCGGAGTGCTTGGTGGTCTCGGCCCCCAGCTCCTTGAGCAGGGTGATCGCCGGAGAGTCGGTGTGCTGGTCGTCGCTGCGCGTCATGCGCACATGATGACGATGTCCCCGCGCCGGCGTCCGACGGGACCGCCATACGGACACCGGGACCCCCCGTGCAGCAGCCCTGTGCTGCGCCGACCGGCGCCGCCGGGGGTTGACCTCAAGTGCACTTGAGGGCGTTGGGTCGTACCAGCACGCCTCGACCGATCCCACGGTCGTTCGCCCGAGTACCAGGAGTCCCCATGCACGCCGTCCGCCTGCACGCCTTCGGCCCTGCCGAGAACCTCGTCCACGAGAAGACCGAGGACCCCGTGCCGGGCCCCGGCCAGGTCCGCATCGCCGTCGCCGCGGCCGGTGTGCACCTCCTCGACACCGCGATCCGCGAGGGCCACCAGGGTCCCCTCCCGGCCCTCCCCGACCTGCCCACCGTCCCCGGCCGCGAGGTGGCCGGAACCGTCGAGTCGCTCGGCGAGGGCACCGACCCCGGCTGGCTCGGCAAGCGGGTCGTCGCCCACCTGGGCAACGCCCCCGGCGGGTACGCCGAACTCGCCGTGACCGACGCGGCGCGACTGCACGAGATACCGGACGGCCTCGACGCCACCGCGGCCGTCGCCATGATCGGTACCGGCCGGACCACGATGGGCATCCTGCAGTTCACCGCCCTCGGCCCGGAGTCGGTGGTGCTCGTCCCGGCGGCCGCCGGCGGCATCGGCACGCTGCTGGTCCAGTACGCCCGCAACGCCGGCGCCACCGTCGTCGGCCTGGCCGGCGGCCCGGCGAAGGCGGCCGCGGTGGCGGCGAACGGCGCTGATCTCGCGGTGGACTACAACCTCCCCGACTGGCCCGAGCAGGTCAGGACGTTCCTCGGCGAGCGGCGGGCCACCGTGGTCTTCGACTCGGTGGGCGGCGAGCCCGGGCGGGCCGCCGTGGACCTCCTCGGCCCCGGCGGACAGCACCTCGTGTTCGGCTGGTCCAGCGGGGGCCTGCACGAGGGAGGCCCTCTGACGTTCACCGAGGAGGAACTCGCGGCGCGCGGGATCACCTCCGAGGGCGTGCTCGGCCCGGCGATGCTCGGCAGGGTCGGCGGCGACAACCCCGTGCGGGTACTGGAGACCCGCGCCCTGGCCGAGGCGGCCGCGGGCCGCCTCGTACCGGCCGTCCATCGCTTCCCCCTCTCCGAGGCGGCCGAGGCGCACCGCGCGCTGGAGCGCCGGGGCACGATGGGCAAGGTGGTCCTGGAGCCGTGATTCCCCCATGGGCGGTATTCCGGAATCCTGGCGGCTCCGTCCATGGCCGGGAGCGCCACCTGCCGTGAGTGCCGTCGCGCCCCGCCGCAGCGGAGTCCGTCGGTGGTCAGTGACTCCGGTGTCGCAGCCCCCGCTGACCGGGGAGCCCGGTCGTCGGGTGGGGAACGGCCGAACGGTGGTGGCCGGCCCGCCGTCGACGGCCGGGGAAGGGGTTGCGCCGCACGGGAGCGCTGGGGGCCGCGGCCAAGAGGCCGACGAACGCGAAGACCGCGACGAGGATGAGCACGGTAACAAGGTTCATCTTCCTGCCTTTCGTCGGGTATTGACTGGTTGTCACTACCTGTTGTCACCGAATCTGCGCCCGATAAACACGGAGGGTGACCAGGGGTGTGGGTGGAGAGCCGACGTCATCCCACACCCCGGGGCCAGGGTCCCGGCCCCCGTCGCCCGAACTCGGTGTCGAGCGGGCCGACGTTGCACCGTTTCCGGAAGAACCGCGTGTGCACAGGGCAGAGTTGTGTCACCGGCGTCCCCGGACGGCTCGGTTGGGCCGTACAGGGCATTCGGCTCGTCCGTCCGGCCCCCGTCCATGGGTCCTGAGCGGCTCGGGCAGGGGACGCGTCTAGCGTCGGCTGCGGCGGTCACCAGCGCCGCGGCGGTCCCGGACATCCCTGGCAGGGCATCATCGGCCGCCGCCCTTGATCGGGAGCACGGGGACGGCACATCGGTCCCCGTACGCTGCAGGAGGTCTTGATGTCGGGTATCGCAGGGGCGAGGGCACGGAAGCGGGGAGGGGCGGCGCGAAGCCCCCGGGGCGGCCGTCCGCGGTGGACGCGGCTGCGGGTCTGGGCGACGGCCCTGACGGTGCTGACCGGGACGGTGGTCCCCCTGTCCACGGCCACGACCGCCGCCGCCGCGCAGCCCGGCTCCTTCGCCTACGTCGCCAATCTCGCCGCGGGCACCGTCTCGGTGATCGATTCCACCCATGCCGTCGTCGCCACCGTCACCGTCGGCGCCGGCCCCGAGGGGGTGGCGCTCACACCGGACGGTGCCCGCCTCTACGTCGCCAACCACGACGCGAACACCGTGTCGGTGATCGACACCGCCACCCGCGGCGTCACCGCCACCATCCCCGTCGGGGCCTTCCCGTCGGGGGTGGCGATCACCCCCGACGGCACGGGCGTCTACGTCACCAATTCCGCCTCGGGCACCGTGTCGGTGATCGACGCAGCCGCCAACCCGCCGGCCGTCATCGCCACCGTCCCCGTCGGGGTGGGCCCCCGTGGTGTGGCGGTGGGCGACAACGTCTACGTCACCAATCCCGGTTCGAACACGGTGTCGGTGATCGACTACACGGCCGACCCGCCGGCCGTCATCGCCACCATCCCCGTGGGAGAGTTCCCCCAAGGCGTGGCGGCCGCTCCGGGCACCGCCTACGTCACCAACTCCAACTCGGGCACCGTTTCGGTGATCGACACCGACACCAACAGCGTCAGCGCCACGATCCCCGTCGGCGGCTTCCCCTTCGGAGTGGCGGCCGCCCTCGTCAGCGGCGCCACCGTGTACGTCGCCGACTCCAACTCGGGGACCGTGTCGGTGATCGACAGCGCCACCAACAGCGTCACCGCCACCGTCCCCGTCGGGACGCTCCCGGAGGGAGTGGCGGTCACCCCGGACGCCACGCGCGTCTACGTCACCAACTCCGGCTCGGACACCGTTTCGGTGATCGACGCGACCGCCAACCCGCCGGCCGTCATCGCCACCGTGCCCGTCGGCGACCTCCCCGTCGGCGTGGCGGTCGGACCCGTACCCGTCACTTCGGGAACTCCGACGACCCTCACGCTGAAGGCGGAGAGGACGAAGGGAAAGGGGAAGGGGAAGGGGAAGGGGACGAACTCGCCGGGTGCCCCGGGCGCCCGCGGGCTCACCCTGAAGGCCAGGCTGACCACGGCCGACGGCGCCCTGCAGGGCAGGACCATCGCCTTCACCACCGGCTCCACCGCGCTGTGCACCGAGACCACCGACCGCAGGGGCCGGGCCACGTGCCGGGTTCCGCGTGGGCAGGGCGGCGAGGCATGCTTCACGGCCGCTTTCGGCGGCGACGAGGCCCATGGTCCGTCCGCCGCGACCGTCTGCGTGAAGGACGGCCGTGGCAGGCCCCTCCGGCAGCCCTACTGAACGCACCGGCATGATCGGCTCGCCCTCCGCTCTACCTCGGCCGGCCGGCCCGACCGGCCGGTCCGGCCGGTCTGGCCACGTGCAGCCAGGCGTGATGCCAACCCGCCGCCTCCTTGCCGGTCGGATCCTCGCCCCGCGCGACGACCGCGTTGATGACCCGGCGCTGCTCTCCGGTATCGGTGAACCTGCGCTGCGGGTAACTGACCGGCGAGCGCCAGTCCTCCAGCCCCGCATCCGCCAGACAGGCGGCGACCGGGCGGTAGTCGTGCTGCCGCAGGACGAAGGAAGCCACCGGGGCACGGCCCCGGTTGGCGGCCACCAGCGGGCCGTACGTCCGCTCGGTGAGGAAGCTGCTGCCGCCGGTGACCGTGATCAGGTCCGCCTCGGCTGCGGCCCGCAGGAGGGCTTCGCCGGGCTCGGCGGTCTCCAGGTCCGCGCAGTGGCCTTCGTCGAGCAGGCCGGCTGCGTGGGCGTAGGTGACGGCGGGTCGGGATGAGTCCAGCCCGATGGTGCGGACCGTGTCGCGGCGCCGCCGGGTGCTGTAGAACGCCCGGTCCCGGGCCATGAGCTCGGCGGTACTGAGCCTGGCCAGCTCCGGAGAGGAGTAGCGCGCGTACAACTGGTCCAGGGTCAGGTAGTGGTTGAGCAGGGTGGCGTTGATGCCGTAGGAGCAGCAGAGGTCCAGTACGGTGTGCGGGCCGGGGCCGAGTTCACCGAGCAGTTCACGGAACACGTGCTGGGCATGCTGCGGAGTGCGGTAGGCCAGGGGGCGCAGCCGGGTGAAATAGCCCCGTGGGTCGGGCAGGGCGTAGACCTCGTCGAAGTTCGTCATCAGCGGGGCCGTCATCAGGCGCCTCCCGGGCTGCGGCGATCTGAGCGCACTCGCCAGTGATAACCGGCGCACCACCGGTTCCGAAAGGCCGCGTTCCGGCCACTCTGGCCGTGGTGCTGCCGGTGGCACCTCCAGCCGCCGCGTCCTGGCCGCTGCCGGAGGGAGGACGGTGGGCGCCGTGAGCGCCCCTTCGGGCGGCGGCGCGCCGGGTGCCGGCAACTCCCGGGCGGCGCAGGGTGGACGGGCCCGTGTGGACGGGCCCGTGTGGACGGGCCCGTGGATGATCTATGCATGACACACATGTCCCGGCGTACCCTGCTGTCGGCCATCGGCGCCTCCGCTGCCGTTCCGCTTTCCACCCTCGCCGTCGCGCCCGCCGCACGGGCCGTTGAGGGGGCCGTTGAGGGGGCCGTTGCGGGCGCCCCCTCGGCCCCGATTTCGCTTCCCACCGGGCTCGCCGGTCCCGCGTCGTCCGTGACCATGGCACCCCTGGATCCCTCCTGGTTCACGCAGGTCACACTTGAGGCCAAGCTCACCGCCACCGTTCTGCCCGGCACCCCGACGCGTACCGCGATCGCCTCCGGAGGGCGCCGGGTCGCCCTGCTCACCCACGGCGCCCGCACCGTCGTCGTGCCCGGCCCACGGCGCACCTTCACGGAGAACAAGCGGCCGTTCACCGAGGACTTCAACCGCACCCTGCCCGACACGGGTCCGGAGGCCGGGAAGCCTTCCCACTGGGGCGATTCCCCGGGCGGCGGCACGTGGGACACCACCGAGGGGCCCGAGGCCGACGACTTCTCGGTGAGGCCCGGCCGCGGCGTCATCGCGCTCACCACGGACAATGCGAGCCGCTACGCCACCCTGAAGGACGACGGGATCACCGACGTCGACGTCGAGGCGTTCGCGGGATTCGACAAGGTGCCGACGGGAGACGCCTGTTCGTACGCCGTGGTCTTCGGTTACCTCTCCCCCGACCACCACCACCGGGCCCGGCTGTCGTTCCTCACCACCGGTGCCGTCGAGCTGCGGGTGGAGAAGGTCAGCGGCGGTAATGCGACCCCGCTGGCGCCGACCCACACCCTCGCCACGGACGTACCCGCCGGGACGGCGTGGGGCATACGCGTCCGGCGGGAAGGTTCCCGCATCCGGGTCAAGGCATGGCGGGCGTCATCGGAGCAGCCCGCCGCGTGGCGCGTCGAGGTCGGTGACGACACGGTCGCCACGGGCCGGATCGGTCTGCGGGCACTCGCCAACCAGGGCAGCACCCAGCTGCCCGTCACCCTGTCCGCGACCGGGTTCCGGGTCATCGACGCCGCGTGGGCGACCCCGCCGAGCGTCACCCACGGCGACTGGGTGCGGGTGCTGCCCGAACCCTTCGACGGAACGTGGACCCCGGCCCTGGAGCAGACCGTTCGCGGCTGGATCGGTTCCACCGCCCCCGACGTCCTCGCGTACGCGGCCATGTTCCTGCCCGGTGCGCCCGGGGTGACCTGCGGTGCGGGGCCGGCCGCCGGCAGGCAGGTGCTCGGCAAGGCGACGTACAGCCCGGCCGACCTGCGGGGCAAGCACACCATCGGAGCCGACTTCCACGAGTACATGGGCGTCGGCTGGACCTTCCCCAACGGCAAGTTCAAGAAGGCGGACGAGGCATTCCTCGGCTCGCTCGACTGCTCCGGCTACACCCGAATGGTGTACGGCTACCACATGGGTGTTCCGGTGGCCGAGATGTACGACGCCTCCCCTGCCCGACTGCCGCGTACGTCCGAGCAGATGGACGAACGCGCCCCCGGTGTGCGCCTCACCCGCACCACCGGGTACACCCCGGAGGTCCGGGCCCTGCTGCAGCCCGGTGACCTGCTGCTCTGGGATGCCGACGAGGACGGGACGGTGGACCACGTGGGCATCCACCTGGGCACCGACGCGCTGGGCAAGGCCCGCTTCGTCTCCAGCCGCATGACGGTCGACGGCCCCACGATGGCCGACGTCGCAGGAGCCTCGGTGCTGGACGGGGGCGGCACGTACGGGAGGACACTGCGCACGGTGCACCGACTCTGACGGCCTCTGATAGGAATCCGGTCGTGAACCGTGGTCCTCGTCCGTCCGTGGAGTGGGTATGGGTACGTCTGTTCCGGGTACGCCGGTCTTCCTCGCCCCGCCGGACACCGGCCCGGTCGGTGCCGGGGGGATCCGTGTCGTGTGGGCGCTGGGCGACGGCGGGCGTGACCTGGACGCGAACCTGGTCCGGCTGGGTGCGGGGGCCGTCATCGGCGAGCACACCGAGACGGTCCTGGGGGTCCTGCTCGTCGTGGTCGCGGGCTCGGGTGAGATCCGTACGCCGGACCGCACCGTGTCGCTCGCGCCCGGATGCGTCGCGTGGCTGCCGGCCGGGACCACGCGGGCCGTCCGGGCGGGGGCCGAGGGGCTGGCCTACACCACCGCGCACCGCCGCCGCCCACCCCTGAACATCACCCCGGAGCCCGGTTCGGACGCCGGCGAGCCGGCCTGCCTGCTGAATCGGGTCTGCGACGCGTGTGGCCGTCTGGCCACCGACCGCGACGCCCGCTACTGCGCCCGGTGCGGTACCCGGCTCCCCGCTCCCTGACCGGAGCGGCCACCGGCCGGGCGTGCGGCCACCCCCTTCCGGTGCACGGGCGGCTGCGTCGATGAGGTGATGCGGGGCGTGGAGCACCGTGGTGGAACGCCGCGAAGGGGGTCGGGGTGGGGGATGGTGGTGCCATGGCTGTGAGAACGACGATGCGTAGGCGACCGGGGTCCACTGTTCCGGCCGCGGCGGTGGCCGTGTCCGTCCGGCTGCTGGTGACCGCGGTCGTGGGTGTGGCGGCCCTGACGCAACCGGCTGCGGCTCGGACGGTCCCGGACTCGCCCGGTGTGAACGGGGGATCCCACGCGGTCGGACCGTGGGTGGTCGGATCGGGGGCCGTCGGATCGTGGGCGCAGGATGTGGATCGGACCCGGCCGGGCATCACGTGGTACGTGCAGGACCTGACACTGACCGCGGACGGCACGTTCTCCAGGCTGAACAACGTGGTGTGCAACGCGCAGCACTGCCCCGCGTTCAAGATCGGCGTGAACGAGGGCTCGTACCGGGTGTACGGCGACACGATTCGTTTCGACGGCAACCTGTACGACTTCACCGCCGTGCTGGAGGGCGATGACGATGAGGCCATTGAGATCCGGGAGGGCGGCTCCGCGATCGTCCTCCACCCGGTGCCCGAGAAGTAGTGTGACCCCGTGCCCCGGAATCCCAGGAAGCCCCGTCGCCTGGTCGCCGACGGTCGCGCGTACCTGTGGACGCTCCGCCACGGCCACGACGCGACGGACGGCGGCCGGTCCTGTCGCGAGACCCTCACGCTGTACCCACAGCCTGCCGGCACCGGCGGCCCGCTCCGCATCGTCTTCGCCGAGGGCCCGGACCGGTTCGTTCCGGGCGGAGCTCCCCTGGGTTCCGGGGACGTGGGGTACGTGCGGGGCGCCTCCCTGAACCTGCACGAACCGGGCGCCGTCCGGGCCCTGCTCGACGCGGCGGTGGCCGGCGGATGGCAGCCGGAGGCACGTCGGGCGGCAGAGGCCGACGGCTGGCTGCTGCTGGACGCGGCGGCGGCCGCCGCGCGTGCCGGGGGCGCGGTCGCTCCTGCTCCGGTCCGCGGCTTCGAGACATAGGTCGCCACCCGCGTTCGGAGGGGGCGTCGTACCCCGGCCTGCGCCCCCGCGCCGCCGGGGGCGGGTGTCGGGGGGCTGGGGGCTGGGGGCTGGGGGCTGGGTTACGGTCGTTGTCCATGAATCGAACCGATCGTCTGTACGCCCTGGTTGAAGAACTGCGTGCGGCCTCGCCCCGGCCGCGCAGTGCGCGCTGGCTGGCGGGCCGGTTCGAGGTCAGCACCCGGACCATCGAGCGCGACCTCGTCGCCCTGCAGCAGGCCGGGGTTCCCCTCTACGCCGAGACCGGACGCAACGGGGGCTACGTACTCGCCAAGGACCGGACGCTCCCGCCGCTGACGATCACCCCGGCGGAGGCGACTGCGCTCGCGGTGGCCCTGCACGCGCTGGCCGGCACGCCGTTCGCCCGGGACGCCCGGTCCGCCCTGCAGAAGGTGCTCGCCGTCATGCCGCAGCGCGAACGGCACGGCGTGGGCGAGCTGGCCGGTCGGGTCCGGCTCGCCGCGCCCGCCCGGCAGCCCGTCGGCGTGCCCCACGCGCTGAGCGAGGCGCTCTCGTCGCGCCGGGTGCTGCGCCTGTCCTACGCCGACGCGCAGGGCGCCGCCACCGACCGCTGCGTGGAACCCCAGGGTTTCCTCGGCGGCGACCACTGGTACCTCATCGGCTGGTGCCGGCTGCGCTCCGCGGTACGGGGCTTCCGGCTGGACCGCATCCGGCACGTCGAGGTACTGGCCGAGACGGCGCCGCCGCGCGTGGTGGACCTGGCCGAGCTCGACACGCTGGGCTGGGAGTTCGTCGGCCTCGACGAACTCGTAAACACCGACAGGGGGTTGTCGCCCGAGGCGTAGAGGCTGGTGGCCGACCGACAACAGGAAGGTGTTTCCCCATGCCCCGTACGACTGCCATGTCCCCCACGAACGCCACGAACGCCACGAACGCCACGTTGACGCGTGCGCAGGGTGTCGCGCTGCTGGACGGGTGGACCCGGCTCTGGAACGGCGATCTCGCGCTGGTCGCGGAGCTGATCGCGCCCGGCTTCCGGCTCCGGTTCGGCAACACGGTTCCCGGTACCGGCCCCGACTCCACGCTCGACCGGCCGGACCTGGGCGCGTTCATCAGTGCCCACCGGCAGGAGCTCCCGGGGCTCACGTATGCGGTCGACGGCTTGCCGACCGTGGACGGCACGCAGGGAGAAGTGGCCGCCCGGTGGACCGTCACCTACGTCGGCAGCTCGGGCGACGTCGTCACCAAGAGCGGCATCGACCTGCTGGCGATCGTCGACGGGCGCATCGCGGGCGTCTGGTCGCTGACCGGAGACCGTCGCTTTGCAGCGTGATCGGCCGTGACCCGCCGAGCGGTCTGCCGTGCGTCCGGCCCCGCTCGGCCCGTCCCGACGCGGCCTGTCGCCGCCGAGGGTCGTGGGGATCGTCGCGGACTGGCGGAAGGGGCCGAGATGCGACCGTGCCGGATCCCGCGCACGATGAGCTGGGGGACGACCGACCGCTCGGGGGGACGTACCGGCCCGCCGCCCCCGGCGAGCGGTGGGCGGGATCCCGTACACCCCCCGTGCCGCACGCGTTCGAGTGCGAGGGAGAGGGGAGCGCGATGAAGAAGGCCCTGGCGACCGCACTTGCCGCTGCCGTGACGGCCCTCCTGTCCGCCGGGCCCGGTACGCCCGCGACAGCCGCTTCGCAGTACTGCAGGCAGACGTCCCCGAACTCCTCGATGCTGTTCTACAACGGGCGGACCGGTGCGGCCGCAACCGGAACCCTCTCAGCGGGGCACTGGCGTCAGAAGGCGACGTCCACCCTCCCGGAGAACTACACGCGCGCCGCCGTGAGCCGTGACACGCTGCTGCTGTACAACCCGCACACCGGGGACGGTGAGACCGGCACGTTCACGGCGGGCACATACACACGAGCGAAGGTCTTCGCCGGCTCTTTCAAGGGTTGGTTCGACGTCGTGGCATCGGGTGACTCCGTGCTCTTCTACGACGAGTCGAGCGGCCGTGGAGTCACGGGCAGCCTGAAGAACGGCCTCTACCGGCAGGCGCGAACCTACGACGACCTCGGCAAAGGCTGGGTGATCACGGCCGGCTCGTGCGACACCATGGTGTTCGCGAAGGGCATCGGGGAGACGGACGAAGACCACCGGAGCGCGCTGGCGTACGGGACGCTCCGGAACGGCGTCTACACGCAGGTGGGGGCGAGGGAAGCGGACGGTTTCCTGGGAGACATGACCGCGACCAAGGATTCCGTGCTGGCCTTCTCGGCCACGGATGCCGAGTTCTTCTACAAGGTGGGCACGGCGGTCGACGGCAAGGTCGGTGCCTTCCGTGACAGCGGAACCTCCGTCGTCTGGGACACGGTGGACCGGACCTCGGACAGCCTGTTGTTCTACCGGTCCGACGGGGCCGCAGCGACCTCGACGCTCAGCGGTGGCCACTATGCCTTCGTCGGCCCACTGCCCGGCGTCTCCTCGGACTGGTCGGTCATCGAAGGCGGCGTGTAGCCGCCGGCCCGCGCGGTCGCCGACCTGCTCGACCGTCCGAGGCCGGTTCTTGGGCGTCGCGACTGAACGTACGTCCTGTCGTGTCGTGTCGGAGACCGGTACTCCGGTCAACGCCGACACGCGCGCCGGGATGCGGTGGATCGTTGGCCCCGTCGGCGACGATCGCACTGCGGGCACCGCGACGCGTGGGTGCCGGGCCGGACGGAGTCCCCATCTGGTTCGCCTTCCTGTGGGCCGAGACCATCATCGCGCTCTGCGTGATCGCCGTGGTGATCGCCGGCGGCCGCACGGTCCTCCACCGGGACGACGCCCGGCAGGGCTAGAGGCTGTTGCAGCCCCTGGGCCCGAACCGCACCCGCCCATCAATGTCCTGGCCGTGTCGCCCGACTACGCCGAAGCCTCGGCCCCTGCGCTGGGGGCGAACCCGCTCCCCTGCTCGGCGAACACCCTGATCGCGGCGCCCAGGAACTCCACCATCCCGGGGTGGTAGGAATCGTGGAACGCCCTCATGGCCTCGTCCTCGGCGTAGAAGAGCGACATGCCGACGTAAGCCTCCCTGGAGGGGGTGTAGAAGCGGCAGACGATGTCGAAGTGCCTGCGGACGAGCTCCTGGATCTGCTGGTCCCCGGGCAGGGAGCCACCGTCCAGGAAAGCCGTGATCTCCCGGTACAGGACGTCCCAGTCCTGGTGGACCCGCTCCCTGTCCACATGTTCCCAGTCGTTGGTCCCGGCAAGGCTCTTCGCCTGCTCCTCGGCCAACGACCGGCGGCACTCATCCTCGTAGCTGTTCCCCACGGCACCCATTCCCATTGTTTCGTCACCCCTCCGGTGGATCCCCGAGCGGCCGCCGACATGTCGACATCGACCGGTCGCCGGTGATCAACTTCCGGTCCGGGCCGAAAGGTGACACACGGCCACCGGGTCGGCAAACCATTTCTTGGACCCTCCGGCGCTCCGTCCTTGGCGCCTCGCACGTTTGGGTGAAACGTGTGTGGTGGGTGTGGCAGCTGATGGTGGGCGGTGTGGGTGGTGTGTGGCGTGCGGGGGGCGTTGTGCAGTGGGCCTCGGGCTGTGTGCGGTGGGAGGCAGGTGGGCTGCCGGAGGGGAATCGGCGGGTGAGGGGTACGGAGCGCCTGCGTGCTCCGGGCGGCCGGACCCACTTGTATGGGTGCCCCTCCCCCATCGGAACAGGCTGCTTCATGACGTTCACCCCGTCCGCCCGGCTCTCGCGCCGGGCTCTGGTCTCCGCCGCGCTCGCGCTCGGAGCCGCCACCGTCCTGCCCACCGCCGGCGCCTCCCGGGCCCGGGCCGCCACCGCCGGCCCGGGGTCGTTCCCGGGGCTGGACGGCTCTGCCGTGCCCGAGATCACCGGGTGCGCCGGCTGGGGCGCACGCGAGGCGTCCGAGTCCGTCGTCGTCCTCGCCTCGCGCCCCGAGCGGATCGTCGTCCACCACACGGCCACGGCCAACGTCACCGACTACTCGCAGGAACGGGCCCATGAGCTGGCCCGCGCCATCCAGACGTACCACATGGACCTGCAGGGCTGGATCGACACCGGTCAGCACTTCACCATCAGCCGGGGCGCCTTCGTCCTGGAAGGCCGCCACCACAGCCTCGCCGCGCTGAACTCCGGGGACCGGCTGGTACGGGCCGCCCACTGCGTCGGCCAGAACAGCGTGGCCATCGGCATCGAGAACGAGGGGACGTATGTGACGGAGCAGCCTCCGGAGGCGCAGTTCTCCGCCCTCGCCGACCTGTGCGCACACATCTGCCGGCAGTACGGCGTGCCGGCCTCCGAGATCTACGGGCACAGGGACTTCAACAGCACGGCCTGCCCGGGCGACGCGCTCTACGCGCTGCTGCCGAAGTTGCGGCAGGACGTGGCGGGGCGGCTGGGGAGCACCGATCCGGTGCCCGTGCCCCGCCACCCGCTGAACCTGCTCCGCGACTGGTCCGGGGACCCGTCGGCCCTCACCGACTCGCTCTCGGAGTACCTGCCGCAGGGGCTGCTTGGTCCTGCGCGGACCCGCCGGTAGCCGGACCGCCCGCCTCCGTCGGAGCGGGCTCGTACGGAGGTTTCACCTCCAGTTGCCTCATGATCACCGATGGTCAATGCTGTCCTTCACCCGTCCCCACAGGCGTGGTTGACGGATCGTCAGACAGCAGGATCTTCAGTGTCAGGGGGAACACAAATGAGCGAGAACCACGGGTCCGGGTCCGATCCCGGTCGCCGGGTGGTCCTGGGTGCCGCGGCCGGCATCGCCACCTCACTCGCCGTGGGCGGCACCGCCCACGCGAGCGGGCACGGCGCCGGGCGGGCCCGTATCGACCAGGCCGCCGTCGAGGCGGCCGCCGCCCGCCTCGACGCCGACCTGATCGCGGTGCGGCGCGACCTGTACGACAACCCGCAGACGGCCGGAAACGAGAAGCACGTCGCCGGCGTCATCGCGGCCCGGCTGGGCGCCGCCGGACTGGTGGTGGAGAAGGACGTGGCCGGGTACGGCGTCGTCGCCGTGCTGCGCGGCGCCCTGCCCGGCCGTACCGTCGCCTACCGGGCCGATGTGGACGCCGTACCCGGCAACGGGGTCCAGACCGATCCGCCCCCGGCGGACCCGGTACACGCGTGCGGACACGACCTGCACGCCACCATCGGCATCGGGGTCGCCGAGGTCCTCGCCGGGCTGCGCCACCGCCTCGCCGGCACGGTCGTCTTCTTCTTCCAGCCGGCCGAGGAGGCGCTCACGGGAGCCGCCGCGATGATCGGGGCCGGCGTCCTCGACAGGTACCGGCCGCGGGAGATCCACGCCCTGCACTGCGGCCCGTTCCCCGTCGGCACCTTCGCGGTCACCCCCGGCGTGGGCCTGCCCGGGCAGGACGCGGCCACCGTCACCTTCGGCGGCCCCGACCACGTCGCCACGGCCGCCGCCTTCGGGGCTGCCTACGAGGCCCTGGGCACCGTGCCCTTCCCCAAGGACAACGCCGACCTGGAACGGCTCGTGGACCAGGTGCGCACGCCGAACGGTCCGCTCGCCGAGTTCCTCGTCACCAGGGCACTGCCCATGGACGCGGCAGAGGGCCGGAGCGCGCTGCGTGCCGTCTACCGGTGCTGGCCGGAGGACCGGTGGTCCGAGGTCCGCGAGCGGATCCGCAGCCTCGCCCGCACCTTCCCCGACGCCACCGTCACCTTCCGCAACGATCAGCCCTTCCCCGCCCTCGTCTGCCCCGAGGACGACGCGCGCGCCCTGGCACGGCACCTGCGCCACCGCCTCGGCCCCCGCTCGGTGACCACCCTGCACGCCGCGTTCCCGTTCAACGGCGAGGACTACAGCCTCTTCCTGAAGAAGATCCCCGGGACGTACAGCTTCCTCGGCGTGCGCACCCCGGGCGCCCCGATCGACACCGCCTTCCCGCACTACCCGGCCTTCTCCCCGGACGAGCGGGCCATCGGCGTGGGCGTACGCGGCATGGCCGGCTGGCTCGCGGAGCGCACGGCGCACCGGGGCTGAGCGGGGCCCGGGGCTTCCGCCCGGTCCCGGCCCGGCTCGCTCCCCGGCGCCCCGTCACCGTCCCTGCGGTGGCGGGGCGCCGGTGTGTCCGGGGCCGGACGTCCCGGCCCCGGGACGTCCCGGGGCCGGTGCGATCCGAAATCGGCGTGCAGGGGTGCGGTCACGCTGCGAGACTTCCCCGATGATCGACCTGCCTCCTCCCGTTCGCGACTCGTTGTACGGCCTCGCCTTCGGTGACGCTTTCGGCGACCGCTGGTTCGGGATCCTGCGCCGGGAGGGTCGGACGCCCCTGGACGAGCGGACGCCACCCCCGGAGTCGCCGTGGCGGTGGACCGATGACACCGCCCAGGCGCTCGTTCTGGTGCGGGAACTCGCCGAAGGCGCCGGCGTCGTCGATCAGGACCGCCTCGCCCTGCGGTTCGCGGCGGCGTACGCCGATGACGCGTACCGGGGGTACGGGGCCTCGATGCACGACGTGCTCCGCCGGATCGGCGCGGGCGAGTCCTGGCGGGAGGTCGTGGCCGGCCAGTTCGGCGGGCAGGGTTCCTGGGGCAACGGCGCAGCGATGCGCGCCGCTCCGCTCGGCGCCTGGCACGCCGCCGACCTGGACGTGGTCGCCGAGCAGGCCGTTCGGCAGAGCGTGGTCTCGCACCACCATCCGGAAGCGGTCGCCGGGGCGGTGGCGGTCGCCCTCGCCGCGGCCCTGGCGACCCGCAGCCGGGGCGGGCCCGCGCCGGCCCGGCCGGACTTCCTCAGGGCGGTCGCCGAGCGGCTTCCCGAAAGCGACGTCCGGTCGGGGGTGCGGATCGCGGCCCGGATGCCGGAGCGCACCTCGGTCCGGCACGCGGCGGAGGTGCTGGGCTCCGGCTACCGGATGTCCGGTCCCGACACCGTGCCGTTCGCCCTGTGGTGCGCGGCGGGGCATCTCGACGACCTGGAGGAGGGATTGTGGGCGACGGTCCGCGGGCGCGGCGACATCGACACCACCTGTGCCGTGGCGGGCGGGGTGATCGCCGCCCGCACGGGTGTCTCCGCCCTGCCCCCCGCCTGGCACGCGGCCCTGGAACCGCTGCCGGCGTAGCCGGTGTGGGGGGCGGGAGTCAGGAGGCGGGGCGGCAGTCGGGGTGGCCCCAGCGGGTGCCCACCTTGGTGATCGACTCTCCGACGGCATAGGGGCGGCCACAGGGGCAGGTGCCCTTGAACTTCGCCTTCAGGGTCGGTGAGCCGGTGCCCGGGGTGGACGCGGCGGAGGTCTTGCGGGCGCGCGCGGAGTCCGGTTTGCGGCGGCTCGGGGTGGTGCGTTCCGGGGCGGGTGCGGGGATGTCGGCGGCTCCCAGGGCGGTGCCGGCGGGCTGCTGGGTCGCGGCCGCGTCACTGGCGGCCACGTCGGCGATGGCGTTGAGGTGGTCGCCGTCCTCCCGGTGGGCGGGGACGTACCGGAACTCGACGTCGCGGGCCGCGAGCAGTTCGTCGATGCTCTCCACCAGCTCGCGGTTGGCCACGGGCTTGCCGGCGGCGGTCTTCCAGCCGTTGCGCTTCCAGTTCGGAAGCCACTGGGTGACGGCCTTCATGGCGTACTGCGAGTCCATCCGCACCTGGACGGCGGTGCCCGGCGCCACGGCTTCCAGCAGGCGCCGGAGGGCGGTGAGTTCACCGACGTTGTTGGTGGCGTGGCCCAGCGGACCGGCCTCCCAGCGCTCGGGGCGGCCCTCGGAGTCGGCGATGACCCACGCCCAGCCGGCCGGGCCCGGGTTTCCCTTGGCCGCCCCGTCGCAGGCGGCGATGATGCGATCAGACATCCCTTGATGATGCCGCATCGCGACACCCCGCCCCGCCGTGCCGCTGGGACCGCCGTACCGCCGGGACCGGCCGTACCGGCTGCCCGTCCGGGTCCCGCGCGGTCCAGGAACGAAGTTTCGGATTTCGTGCAACCTTTTGAACGACCGGTGAGTCATGTCGGTGGAGCGGGCGCGATTGCACTCGCTCGGCATCAAAAGGGGATGGGAAGCCTCCAATGACTCACCGGATATCCCGGCGCGCCCGCACGCTGTCCGCCGGTCTCGCGGCCGGGGTACTCGTACCGCTCGCCGCCGCCGTACCCGCCTCGGCCGCGACCGCTGCCGCGCCGACGGTCACCTGTACGTCGGCCAAGGCCGGGCTCGCCGCGAAGCTCCAGAAGGACATCACGGCCGCCATGGCGAACCGCAAGGGAACGATCTCGATCGGGCTGTACGACCGCGCCACGAAGACCACCTGCACCTTCCGGGCGACGTCCTCCTACGACTCGGCCAGCGTCGTGAAGGTGACCGTCCTGTCGGCCCTGCTGTGGGACGCCAAGAAGACGAACCGCTACCTCACGCAGCGTGAGGTGGACCTGGCGACCGCGATGATCACCAAGTCCGACAACAACGCCACGACCGCGCTGTGGCGCCAGCTCGGCATGACGAAGATCAAGGGCTTCCTCACGGCGGCCGGCATGACGCACACCGTGCCCGGTGCGGACGGCTACTGGGGGCTCACCCGGATCACCGTCCAGGACGAGCAGCGCCTGCTGCAGCTCATCACCGCGAAGAACACGGTGCTCAGCGACAACTCCCGGGCCTACATCCTCAAGCTGATGAACCAGGTCGTCTCCTCGCAGCGCTGGGGCACGCCGGCGGGTGCGCCGTCCACCGTGAAGGTGCACGTGAAGAACGGCTGGCTGCCGCGCGCCACGAACGGCTGGCGGGTGCACAGCGTCGGCGCCTTCCAGGGCGGCGGGCACGACTACTACATGACGGTGCTGACCCAGGACAACAGCACGATGGACTACGGGGTCGCCACCATCCAGGCCATCGCCAAGGCCGTCCACAAGGACCTCGTGCCGACCACGATCGCCCCGCAGCGGATCGCGCCGCCGGTCAGCCCGGCCGAGGCGATCCCGCCGGCGCCGCCCGCACTCTGAGCGTTTCCGGGTGACCGTTCTGCAGTGAACCGCCACGGCCGTGGCGGGTGCCCCGTGGGCGTCCGCCGCGGCCGTGGGCCGTTCTCCCCCTGCCCGGTCCGCCGTGGCCACTCGGCCTCGACACGCTTGACCTTGACACGGTGGCAGGGTCTTCGCTGTCGGCAAGGAGGTGGTCCCGATGGGTATGCGGGAAGGGGAAACGGAAGCGGTACGGGCTCTGGAGAGCGGTAGTGCGTCGGTGCGGCTGCGGGCGGCCATGGAGGTCGGCACGGCCGCGGACCCCCGTTCCGTCGACGTGCTGATCGAGCGGTGCGCCGTCGAGCCGGAGTTCTTCGTACGGGACATGCTGACGTGGGCGCTGACCCGCCACCCGTCCGCGGTGACGGTGCCCAGGCTCGTCGAGGTGCTCCGTTCGGACCGTGCGCAGGCACGGAGCCAGGCCCTGCACACCTTGTCCAAGGTCGGGGACCGGCGGGCGTGGCCGGCCATCACCCGGGCGCTGCTGACCGACGCCGACGACGCGGTGGCACGGAGCGCCTGGCGGACCGCGGTGGTGCTGGTGCCCGAGGGCGGAGAGGCCGGGTTGGCGGAGGCCATGGCCACGCAGCTGGGGCGCGGCGGTCGCGAGACGCAGATGAGTCTGAGCCGGGCGTTGATCGCACTCGGCGAGGCGGCGGGGCCGGCCGTGCGCGCCGCGATGGCGTCGGGGGTTCCCGGGGTGCGCCGGCACGCGATCGCCACGGAGAGGATGTCGCGGGACCCGGATGTCGGGTTCGAGTTCGCGATCGAGGAGGCCAAGCGGATCGTGGCCGTGGGTCCGCCCGGCCGGGAGGAGTGACGGACGGTGTTGATCGGCGACGTGGCACGGCGGTCCGGGGTCAGTGCGCGCATGCTCAGGCACTACGAGTCGCTCGGCCTGCTGCGGCCGACGGGGCGTACCGGGGCCGGCTACCGGGAGTACTCCGAGGAGGACATCCGGCGGATCTTCCACATCGAGAGCCTGCGTTCCCTGGGGCTGTCGCTGCGCGAGGTCGCACGGGCGCTGGAGGATCCCGGTTTCAGGCCTTCGGAGCTCATCGACGACCTGATCCGGCAGGCCCGGGAACGCATCGCCACGGAGACCGAGCTGCTCACCCGGCTCCGGCGGATCGATGCCGCCGGGCCCGCGGGCTGGGAGGACGTGCTGCAGGCCGTCGCACTCCTGCATGCGCTGGGATCGGAAAGCCCGGGGAAGCGCCAGCGCGCGGCGCTGTCCGCGGGCGAGGGGGGTTCGGTGCCGGTGGAGGCGCTGGTGGAGGCGACGCTGAGCGAGGCGGATCCGATCGTCGCCGGTGCCCTTCGCTGGGCCCTGGCGCAGTCGGGCGGTGCCGGGCTGGTTCTGCTGGCGGAGGGTCTGGGATCTCCGGTGGCCGAGGTCCGCAGGCGCGCCGTCCAGGCCGTCGCCGAGGTGCCGGAGCGGGACGCGACCGTGCTGCTGGTGGACGCCCTCGCCGACCACGACGTCGTGGTCCGCAGGAGTGCGGCTCTGGCGCTCGGGGCGCGGGAGGTGGCCGACGCGGTTCCGGAGCTGATCGAGATGGTCGTGGAGGAGGCGAACGACGTCGATGCGGCCGACGCCCTGAGCGCCCTGGCGCGTGACCCCGTGCTGGCGGACCGGATCGCCGCCGGGCTGGTCGACCGCCTCGGCAACGGCACCGCCGGGTCCCCCGCCCGGCTGCGGCAGCGGCAGCGGCTGGCCCAGGCGCTGGCGGACATCCCCGGGGACACGGCGGCACGTGCTCTGGCGGAGCTGTCCCGGGACGAGGACCGGACCGTTGCGCTCACCGCGGCGTACGTGATCGGGCTGCGCGACACCCGCTGACCGGGTGCCCCGGATTTCCCCTCCGGTCCCCGGCGGCACCGTGGCCGGGGCCGTGCGTTCCGTACTCTGGACGCATGCGTATGCGGCCCACCCTGAGCTGGACCCCTCCCGAGGACCTGCCGCCGGCGACGACGGATCCGGGGCCGGTGGCCGACGCGCTGGGGGCCGGAGGCGTCCTGGTGCTCACCGGGGCGGGGATTTCCACCGAGTCGGGGATCCCCGACTACCGGGGCGAAGGCGGGAGCCTGAGCCGGCACACTCCGATGACCTACCAGGACTTCACGGCGAGCGCGGGTGCGCGCCGCCGTTACTGGGCGCGCAGCCACCTCGGCTGGCGTACGTTCGGCCGGGCGCGGCCCAACACCGGGCACCGGGCGGTGGCCGCGTTCGAGCGGCACGGGCTGCTCGCCGGGGTGATCACGCAGAACGTGGACGGGCTGCACCAGGCCGCCGGCAGCGAGGGCGTGGTGGAGCTCCACGGGAGCCTGGCCCGGGTGGTGTGCCTGTCCTGCGGGGCTTCCGGTTCGCGCCGCGAACTCGCCCGGCGGATGGAGGAGGCCAACCGGGGCTTCGAGCCGGTGGCCCGCGGGATGAACCCGGACGGTGACGCCGACCTCACCGACGGGCAGGTCGGGGACTTCCGGGTGGTGCCCTGCTCCCGGTGCGGCGGTGTCCTCAAACCGGACGTGGTGTTCTTCGGCGAGAACGTCCCGGCATCGCGGGTCGAGCACTGCCGCGGGCTGGTCGGCCGGGCGGACTCGCTGCTGGTCCTGGGCTCGTCGCTGACGGTGATGTCCGGGCTGCGGTTCGTCCGCCAGGCGGCCGAGGCCGGAAAGCCGGTGCTGATCGTCAACCGGGACGCGACGCGGGGCGACCGGCACGCCGCCGCCCGGGTCGCGCTCCCCCTCGGCTCGACCCTGGCGGCCGTGGCCGACCGGCTGGGCATCACCGTCGACGGCCCGGCCGGCGCCCGCGGCTGATCGCGGCGGGGTCTTGGCCGATCGGGCCCGGCGGTCTACCCTCGGGAGGCATTATTCAACTTGTTGCAAAAACAGGGGGGACCATGCACCCGTTCCGCACCGCCGTCGAGAACCGGGACGCCGCCGCGATCGAGGAACTCCTCGCCGACGACGTCGTCTTCACCAGCCCGATCGCCTTCAGGCCGTACACCGGGAAGCCCATCACCGCAGCGGTGCTGCGTGCGGTGATGCGCGTCTTCGAGGACTTCCGGTACGTCCGCGAGATCGCGAACCCCGACGGCCGCGACCACGCCTTCGTCTTCACCGCCACCGTGGCCGGCAAGCAGATCCAGGGCTGCGACTTCCTCCACTTCGACGACGACGGGAAGATCGACGAGTTCACCGTCATGGTCCGCCCCCTCACCGCCGCCCATGCGCTGGCCGAGGCCATGGGCGCCCAGTTCGAGCGGATCTCCCGGGAGGCGGCCGGCCGGGCCGGGTGACGGTTCAGGGGCGGAAGCGCAGGGGATGGTCCGCCGGCACCTCCACGACGGCGATGCGTACGCCGTCGGGGTCCGCGATCCACATCTCGATCAGCCCCCAGGGCTCCTGCCGGGGTGGCCGCAGCACCTCGGCGCCGCGGGCGAGGAGCTCCCGGTGCGCCTCGTGCACGTCCTCCACCTGGAGCCACAGCCGCAGTCCCGGCCCGGGCGGGGCATCACCGCGGCCGGACAGCTCCAGGAACCCGCCGCCGAGGAAGTAGACGGTGCCGCGCTCCGGTCCGGTGCCGAATTCGCGGTGGACGGCGAGACCGAGGGTGCCGCCGTAGAAGGCGCGGGAACGGTCGGGGTCGGTGGGACGCAGCAGCATCCTGCTGCCCAGTACGTGAACCATGGACCCACTCTCCCCCAGGCGGCCCGTGGAGGAGAGCGGATCACCGAGGACCTCACACGTCGGAGAGCCAATCCGTCCAGTCGAGGCCGAGCGTCTCCGCGAGCCGCTCCATGGCCTCGGCGGTGCGGCCGTAGGCGACGAGTTCGGAGTCGCCGTAGCCGCTGTTGAGCGCGACGATCACGTCGAGGCCGCCGAAGTACTCCGTGTGGGCGCCGAGTTCGAGCCACGGCAGGAAGCCCATCGGCCGGAGCGAGGCCCGGACGCGGTCCGCCACCCCGGGGTCCGCCACGCCCTCCTCGACCATCCACCCGTGGTCGGCGGGCAGCCGGGTGACGGCCAGCTGGAGGAAGAACTCGGAGACCGAGTGGCTCTGGAGCACCCAGGTCGGCCTGCCCTCCTCGTCCAGCCCGGAGACCAGCACCTGCGGGTCGGCGAGGCCGGCGCGGGCGGCGGCGTAACCCCACTCGTTGCAGTACTGGTTCTCGGCCATGAACACACAGACGCGCAGGTCCTCTTCGGGGCCTGCGAACGCATTGCCCTCGGGCAGCCCGCCGGCCACTCCGTAGCCGGTGGGGTCGGGGCGGACGGTGGGCGGCCAGACCGGGTTGGTCTCGTAGACCTCCGGCCGGTCCGCGAAGGAGTTGAAGGACAGGCCCCACCACTCGGACAGGGCGGCGGGCACCGCCAGCGACGGGTCCACGTCCTGCGGGCCGTCCGCGCCGGCATCGGCTTCGGCTTCGGCTTCGTCCTCGTCCTCGTCCTCGTCCGGCACCTGGGGGTCCGCCGCCCCCAGGCGGCTGACGTACGGCTTGGGCTCCTCGGGAGCGGGCTGGTACCCCCATTCCTCCTGGAACCTGCGCAGCAGCTCCCATCTCGCGTCGGAGTCGGTGGTGTTGGCCGTGTTGGCCGTGTTCGCCGCGCGTGCCTGTTCGAGCCACTCGTGGAACTGCCCGTAGTCGATCTCTGTCACGGGCGCCGATCCTACAATCCGACAGGACGTGCCCGTTCACCCGCAGAAGACGTCCTTGGCCACGGACGCGCCCTTGGCCCAGCCGTCCGAGAACGCCTTGTTGGCCGAGGCCGGGGGTTTGGCGTCGCAGTTGGCGCGTACGGCGTCCCAGCCCCCGATGAGGCCCGCCTTGTAGGTCGTGCCCGGTGTGGTGGTCGGCTTCGTACCTCCCGTGCACACGGTGGTGCCGCCGCCCTGGGTGACCGCGTACCTGTCGTCCGGCTTGTTCCCGATCCGGAAGGTGCCGCCGTCCGGGACGTTGAAGGACGTCGTGCCTCCGCGCGGCGAGGACAGTCGGGCCTGCCCCGGTGTGAACCCCTGGCCCGCGACGGTGACCCGGTCCGCCGAGTCTGCGGCGGACACGGTGCAGGCCGCAGCAGGTGCGGCGGAGGGTCGGGCGGCGTACGCCGCCGTCGGCGATGCGGCGAGCGCCGAGACGCCCAGCGCGATCAGGGCGGCGGCGGCGGAGGTGCGTGCGCGTCGGCGCATGGTGGCACTCCTCGGCAGGGCTCCTGGGGAAACGGCTCGTGGCCCGCGCTGTCCGGTACGGCTTCGCGTGGACCGGCAGCAGTCAGTCCATCGTCTCCGACCGGGTCCGGGGTGTCGACCGGACGGGGGAACGGGGGTCTGTTTGCAGAGCCTTCAGGGGTGGGTCAGCCTGGGATGTGGAGGCCCGTGCCCGTTTCCCGGTGCCGGTGGTGCCGCGGCGGGGCGGATCCGGACGGGACTGCGGGAGGAACCATGGCCGCGCTCGGTGACCTCGTCGGGATCGACGACAGGACCGTGCTGGTCCTCGGGCAGGAGCTGGACGTCGAGCACGGCCGGCCGGATGTCGCCAACGCTCTCGTACACCGGGCCGGCGACACCCTGGTGCTGGTCGACACCGGGGTCACGGAGCCCTTCCGTGCGGCACTGCGCGAGGCGACGGGCCGGGTCGGGTCCTGGTCCCGGGCACTGGTGCTGACCACGCACGGCCACGTCGACCACGTCGGCAACAACGATCTGGCCGACGAGCTGGGGGTGCCGGTCGAGCACTACGTACCGGCGCCCGACCTCGACCAGATGCGGGACCCGGCGTCGTACTGGGTTCGGTCCTTCGAGCGCATCGGCGGGCTGGGCTCGCTGCCCGCACCGCCCGTGCTGGCGGACACGCTGCTGTCGGTCTTCCGGCCGATGCGGCCCTTCGGCGCGACGACCCGGACCTTCGAGGAGCTGCCGCTGGAGGTGGTCCGGATCGGCTCGGTCCGGTTCACCGGGTGGACCTTCGCGGACGGTGCGGTCCGCGTCCTGCGCAGCCAGGGCCACACGGCCGGACACGTGATCGTGCACCTGAGGGACTGCGGCGTCCTGCACCTGTCCGACGAGGGCAACGGAGCCTGCGGGGCGATGGCCGACGCCGACCAGCTCAAGATCCAGACCGTGCTCGGTGCCGTCGCGCTCCTCCTGGAGGAGGGCTCGGCCGGACTCCTCACCGACGGCCACACCTTCGCCGTGCGCCGTGGCCCGGAGGCGGCGGCCGACCTGGACGGGCTGCTGGAACAGGCCACCGCACTGCAGGCGGCGGCCCTGAGGCTGGCCGGGGAGGGGAGGGAGGTCCGGGCGGCGGACTTCGCGAGCGGTTACGCGGAGGCCGCTGCCGCGCTGGGAGGTGGCGGTGCCAACCCCAATGCGATGTTCACGGCCATGATGACGGTCAACGCGCTCCACGAAATCGGGCTCCGGCCGGAGTCCGCCGACCCCGACGCGCCGTGGTCGCGGCCCGGGCTGAGGTAGTGCCCGGCGTTCAGCCGCCCGGGCCGGTACCCTCCCCCGGGCCGGTACCCGGTCCCCCCGGCGGCCGGCGGGCCTCGCGCGCCCGTGCTCGGTCCAGGAGGGCCGAGAACTCGGTCGGGCCCTGTACGAGCCGGCAAGCGCCGGTGTTCCGGTCCACGAGGATGGGCCAGTTCCCGCCGACGCGGATCGGCCGCCCCCGCTCGTTCTTCGCCGTGGGATACCAGCTGAAGGCGAACGTTCCGGTCAGGTCCGGAACCTCCCACCGGCTGAGCTCGAAGGCCCATTCATCCCACCGGGCGGTCCGGCCGCGCCCGAACTCCTCCGCGAGCCGCCTCGCCTCGCTCTCGTCCGGCAATCCCCTCAAGCCTCCGTCCGCTGCGCTCCGGATCGTCCTCAGAGCCTACGGGTACGGGCGCGGGCCCGGCGCAATCAAGGACGGGAGCCGGCGGTGACCGCGGAGGTCCTTCTCTTCGCCGCGGTGATCGCGCTCTCGCCGTTCACCCTCATCCCCGCGCTCTTCATGCAGTTCGCCCCGAGGGCCCATGCGGCCGGTGGGGCCTTCCTGGCCGGCTGGGTGGCCGGGGTCGCCGTGCCGGTGTCGGTGTGCGTGGCACTGACCCCGCTCGTCCAGCGGCTGGAGGGAGGGCACTCCTGGACGGCCTGGGTGCGGATCGGGTTCGGCGCGCTCCTGGTCGCGGTGGGGATCCGGCAGTGGCTGGTGCGGCACGGCAAGGCGGCTCCCGGCTGGATGCGGCTGCTGGCGGGCGCCACGCCGGGCCGGGCGTTCCGGCTCGGGCTGCTGCTGTCCCTGTGCAACCCGAAGGTCTTCCTGCTGTCCGCCGCGGCGGGCATCGCGGTCGCGACCGAGGAGCCGGCCCCGACCCCGGCGGGTGCGGTGGCGGCCGTGGCCCTGTTCACGGCCTGCGCCGCAGCCACGGTGGTCCTTCCCGTTCTGCTGCGCCTCGTCCTCGGGGAGCGTGTCGTGGGGCCGCTCGCCCGGGCCCGCAGCCTGCTGGAGCGCAACGCCGCCGCCGTCATGGCCGTCGTCATCGCCGCGATCGGGGTGCTCGTGCTCGTCGAGGGACTCGTACAGGTTTGACCTCCTCCCCGTCCTGAGGGCGGGGATTCCCAGCTCACCTCGGCTGTCCCCTGGCAGGGGACAGCTCTTACAAGATCAGCACCAGCCGGGTTGAGGCCGGCCCGGACGAGCATCACGCGGGCAGAGTTCACGGACGACAGACTTGGCCCACGTGCGGGCCGTGTCCTGCCGCTGCCTGGCGATCTTCTTCGAGACCTTCGCCGCCCGGGCGCGGGCCTTCCGGTATCCGGCGGTGTCGGGCCGGTTCTTCGGCGTGCGGCGCCGGGCCATCTGCCGCTGGTAGCGGGCCGGCTTCCGCGCGGCCGTCCGGGGCGGCAGGGCTTCGCGCTTGCGCTTGGGGACGACCGGTTGCCGGGGCCGGTGGCGCTGTCACGGGGACGGCGGCGGCGTCCAGGCCGGATCGCGTCCGCTCAGGCCGACTGCCCGGTCCAGCAGCGGGGCGTCGTCCGGTACGGGCACCACCGGGCCGAAGATGCCGGCGCGGCCCTCGTCGTCGACGGCCGCCAGCAGGAACGCGTACGCGGTGTGCAGCGCGGCCTGGTCGGGTGCGTACTCCTGGCCGGTGGCGCGGGCCAGGTCCCAGCCGTGGATGACCAGTTCGTCGGCGGCCACCGCGGCCGCGACGCCACCGGGCAGGTCGATGCCGCCGGCGCGGGTCATGCCGGTCCAGGCGGCCGGGTCGTTCCACGCCCCGGCGAGTTCGTCCAGCACCTGGGGGAGTTCCTCGCGCCAGCGGCCGGGCAGGGTGGGCCTTGCCGCGTCGGGGGCGGTGTCGGTGGTGGGGCCCAGGTGTTTGCGGGCGGCGTCGCGGAAGGCCACGGCGAGGCCGGCGAGGTGGGCCAGCAGGTCCCGGACCGAGTAGTCGGGGCAGGGGGTCGGGGCGGCGAGCAGGTGGTCCGGGACGCCCGCCACCAGACGGGCCACGACCCGGGCCTGGGGTCCGAAGTCAAGAGTCGGCGCCTTGTCCGTCATCTGCTGATCCCACCGTATTCTGCCGTTTGCTTCGGGGCGATGGGTCTGAAGGGTAGAACGGCGTTGTGGAGCCCGCGCTCATCGAAACGCGGGCTGCGTCCCCGGCCGATGAGTCGATGGGCCTATGAGCCGATGAGCCGATGAGCCGGCGGACCGCCGTACACGCCGTCCGCCCGGCCACCCGTACGCGGGCCCCGCACCGCAACTGCGCGGGGCCGCGCCACAACCGATCGGTCCGATCACGCGTCCTACTCGCAGAGCCGACTCCGTGCTGCCTCCGGGCCCGGAGCGGACACCGAGCCTGGAGGGGCATCATCAGGACGTTCACCGCCGACCGGCCGAGTCGGACCGTACGGACCCCGCGGTCGGGCGGATGGGGCAGGGCGCTGCTCGGTTGCGCGGCGGGCGTGGTGCTGACCGTCGCGGTGATGACCGTGCTGTGGTGGCCCCGGACCGAGGTGACCCATCGCAGCAGTTCTCCTCCGTCCGTGGTCTACGACGGCCCGCTCCCCTACTTCCTGACGCTGGTTCACCGCTACGACCTGGCGGGGCGCCACTCGTACAGGATGGTGATCGGCAGGTCTCCGGGTGCCTCCTACGGGCACTGGGTGGACGTGGACACCGCTTTGGGTGCGGACGGGATCGAGTCGACCACGTGGACGGATTCCGGGGTGCGCGTCCGTTTCCCGACCGGCCACGAGGTGTTCGTCCCGGCCCGCTCCTTCACGGGCGGCAGGTGACCTCCGACCGGCCCCCTTGATCGAATCCGTCGTCCTGTTGACAGACTGTCATGTCGGCCGGGTACCACCGGCGGGTCCCGCACCCGTGTCACACCGGTCCCGTGCCGCACCGACCCATCTGCACCCGTAGCGAAGCGAGTTGAGTTGAGAAGGACAACAAGGGCCGCCGCCCTGGCGGCCCTCGCCATGGCCATGACGGCCACCGGACTGCTGCCCGCCGGCGCGGTCGGCGCCCCGGCCCCGGACATACGCACGGCGCCGGCCACACCGCTCCCGGGCGCGGCCGGACCCGCCGTGACCGTGACCCTGATCACCGGTGACCGGGTGGTCCTCGGTGCGGACGGCAGCGTGCTCCGGCTGATCCGCGGTCCCGGCCGCGAATCCGTCCCGATCTCCGTGCGCCGGACCGCGGGCCACACCCACGTGGTGCCGCGGGACGCCCTGCGGATGATCTCCGAAGGCACGCTGGACCGGCGGCTGTTCGACGTCACCCAGCTGGTCGCGGACGGGTACGACGACGCCCGCAGCACCTCCGTCCCGCTGATCCTCGGTTACCGGCAGGCTCCCGGCCAGGTCTCCTCGTCCGCCCCCTCCGCCGCGGGCGGGGATCCGCTGGGCGCCGCGGCCGGCGTCGCCCGCGACCGCCGCGCCCTGCCCGCCATCGGCGGGGAGGCGTTCCGTGCGGCCAAGTCCGGTACGACGGCCCTGTGGTCGGCGCTCACCGCGACCGGTTCCGACGCCCGCGGCACCCGGCCGGGCAAGGCCCCGTTCGCGTCCGCCGCGCCCGCCGTCAGCCGGATCTGGCTCGATGCCAAGGTGTACCCCACGCTGGACAGGAGCACGGCCCAGATCGGCGTTCCGGCCGCCGTGAAGGCCGGCTTCACCGGCAAGGGCGTCAAGGTCGCCGTCCTCGACACCGGAGTGGACCAGACCCACCCGGACCTCAAGGGCGTGGAGGTAGCCGAGAAGAACTTCACCACCTGGGACGACGCCAGGGACTTCTACGGGCACGGCACGCACGTCGCCTCCATCGTGGCCGGCTCCGGCGCGAAGTCCGGCGGCAAGTACAAGGGCGTGGCGACCGGCGCGCGGATCATCGACGCCAAGGTGCTCGGCAACGACGGTCCGGGCCAGGAGTCCTGGATCCTCGCCGGCATGCAGTGGGCCGTGGACCAGGGCGCCAAGATCGTCAACATGAGCCTCGGCGCCCAGGAGGAAGCCGGTTACCGGCCCATGGACGAGGCCGTGGCCCGGCTCTCCGGCAAGGCCCTGTTCGTGGCGAGCGCCGGCAACCTCGGTTCCGGACCCGGGACCATCAGCTCGCCGGGCGGCGCCCCGCAGGCACTGACCGTCGGCAACGTCAGCAAGCAGGAGGTCCTCTCCGAGGATTCCAGCCGCGGTCCCTCGCTCGCCGGCCCGGTCAAGCCCGACCTCACGGCCCCCGGCACCGACATCACCGCGGCCCGCAGCAGCCTCGTGGCCGACGGTCCCGGCAACGGCTACACGACGATGTCGGGTACGTCGATGGCCGCTCCGCACGCGGCGGGGGCCGCGGCGATCCTGATGCAGCAGCACCCGTCCTGGAGCGGGCAGCAGGTCAAGCAGGCACTGACCGCCTCCGCCAAGCCCAACCCGGCGCTCCATGCCTTCCAGCAGGGTTCCGGACGGGTCGACGTCGCGCGCGCCATCACGCAGAGCGTGGTCGGCGAGCCGGGCTCGCTCTCCTTCGGGACCCAGTCCTGGCCGCACACCGACGACAAGCCGGTCACCAAGACCCTCACCTACCGCAACCTCGGCACCAAGCCGGTCACCCTCTCCCTCGCCGTGACGGCCGTCGACGAGCGGGGCCGTCCGGCCCCGGCCGGCATGTTCGCCGTGAAGGACGCCAAGCTGACCGTCCCCGCGGGCGGAACCGCGAAGACCTCCGTCACCGCGAACACGAAGCTCGGCACGGCGGACGGCACCTTCGGCGGCACCGTCCTCGCCTCGGGCGACGGCCAGGCCGTCCGCACCGGCCTGGTCGTGGTCCGCGAGACCGAGTCCTACGACCTCACCCTCCGGCACATCGACCTGAAGGGCGAGTCGGCGGGCTTCTACACGTCCGCCGTGTTCGACCCGGTCACCCTCACGCGCCACGAGGCAGCGCTGAGCGCGGACGGCGTCTTCCGGATCCGCCTGCCCAAGGGCGCGTACGCGGTGGAGAGTTCGGTGTTCGGCGACGGGCCGGAGGTGGCCGCGCTGGTCCAGCCGGTGCTGAAGCTCGACAAGGCCACCACCGTCACCCTGGACGCCCGGCAGGCCAAGCCGGTCACCGTCACCCCGCCCGACCCGGCCGCCAAGCCCGCCGGGTACACCATCGGGTACCAGGCCCTGGGCGCCATGTTCGCCGGCTCGTGGAACGACGGTGCCGGAACGGACCTGCGCACCGCCCACCTCGGGCCGTCCGCCCCTGACCTGAAGGCCCAGTACAGCGGCGTGTGGCGGACGCCCGGCGGCGCCGAGTACCTGCTCGCGTTCAACAGCGCGGGCCGTTGGTTCACCGGTCTGGACCGCCGTCTGGGCAAGGCCGACGTCGCCGAGGTCAAGACGGGCATCGCGGCCTCGGTGGCCAAGGCCAAGGGCACGCTCACCGGCATCCCCCTCGACCCGTCGGGATTCACCGTCAACGGCCCCGAGGCGGCCCCGGTGACCCTGCCGCGGAACACGGTCCGGTACGTCAGCGCGGCGGCCGACCTGCGCTGGATATGGCTCGTGCAGCAGCTGGACGGCGCGGGTGACCCCAGGATCATCTACACCACCGACCCGAAGGCGTTCGCCGCCGGCAAGACCCACTCCCAGTGGTTCAACACCGGTGTGGTCGGCCCCGATCTGAAGGCCGACCCGGAACAGGGCGGGCAGCGCACCGGCGACGACATGACCGCCTCCGTGAAGCTGTTCAACGACGGCTGGGGGCACGCGGGTGACTCCGCGACCACCGGCGGGACCACCCGCCTGGAGCGCAACGGCACCCTGATCGCCGACCTCGGCACGGTGGGCTGGCTCAACGCCTCGGTGCCCGCGGAGAAGTCGGCGTACCGGCTGAGCATGCAGGCGAGCCGCTCCGTGAAGGACACCGCCACCAGCACCAAGGTGTCGGTGGCCTGGACCTTCACCTCGGCCCGGCCCAAGGGCGGCGACCCGGTCGGGCTTCCGCTGTCCACCGTGCGGCTGTCCCCGGCCCTGTCCCTTTCGGTGACCGGCAAGGCGGGCGCCGGCCTCAAGGTGCCGCTGGAGGTGGCCGGTGCCGCGGCCAAGCCGGGCGCCGTCGCCTCGCTGACCGTGAAGGTCTCGTACGACGACGGCAAGACCTGGACGGCGCTTCCGGTCACCACGGACGAGAAGGGCAAGCGTTCGGTCAGCCCCGCCCACCCGGCGACCGCCAAGGCGGCGTCCTTCCGGATCGACCTGAAAGACACCTCGGGCAACACCATGACCGAGACCATCACCAACGCCTACCTGCTGGCCCCGTAGCCGCAGCGCGCGCCGGTGAGGCGCCTCCTCCCCCACACCGGGCGGAGGAGGCGCCTTGTCTTTCCCGGCGGGGTCCGTAAGCGGTCCCGGACCGGTCAGGCGGTGCGGTGGACCCGGGCGAGGACCAGGACCGTGTCGTCCGTCGCGGAGTCCGGCAGCATGCGTGCGAGGACGTGGTCCGCCGCCGCCTCCAGCGAGCCGGCGGCGCCCGCTGAGCCGAGTTCGCGGGCGAGGGCGGCGATCCCGGCGTCCAGGTCCCGGTCTCGGGTTTCGACCAGGCCGTCGGTGTAGAGGGCGAGCACGGAGCCCTCGGGCAGTTCGACGTCCATGGACGCGAAGGGCACGCCGCCCACGCCGAGGGGGACGCCGAGCACCTCGCCGACCGTCTCGACGGTGCCGTCGGGGTGCCTGACCAGCAGCGGAGGGTGTCCGGCGTTCGCGATGCGGGCCCGGCCGGTGTGCGGGTCGTAGACGAGGTACAGGCAGGTGGCGAACTCGATGCCGGTGTCCCTGGCTGCGGCGTCGAGTTCCGTCAGCAGCGCCTCCGGTTCCGGGGTGTGCCGGGCGACGGCCTCGGCGGTGATGCGGAGGCGGCCCATCGCGGCCGCGGCGGGCACGCCGTGGCCCATCACGTCTCCGACGACGAGGGCGACCCGGTCCCCCGGCAGCGCGATGGCGTCGTACCAGTCGCCGCCCACCTCGGTGATGTGGCTGCCGGGGAGGTAGCGGTGGGCGAGCTCCACGTACGGGCCGGCGGCCGGGGCGGTGGGGAGCAGGGCCCGCTGGAGGGTGAGCGAGATGTCCCGGACACGGCTGTAGAGGCGGGCGTTGTCCAGGGACAGGGCGGCCCGGGAGGCCAGCTCGCCGGCCAGGCTGAGGTCGGCCTCGTCGAAGGCCGGACGGGCGGCGGAACGGCCGAACATGGCGAGGCCCTGCACGGTGCCGCGGGCGACGAGCGGGGCGATGGTGATGCAGGCCAGGCCGCTCTCGAGGAGGAGGCGGGCGCGCTGCTGGTGCGTGACGGTGCGGTTGGTGAACTCCTCGTCGACCGCCACGCAGAGGGGGCGGCCGGTGCTCAGCATGTCGTGGATGCCGGAGCCCGGCGGGTAGGTGATCGTTTCCATGCCGCCGACGAGTTCGGGGGCGGGGGGCGGGAGCGTGGTCAGGTGGGCGATCCTGCGGGTCACCAGCGGGAGGGCCGGATCGAACGGGGCGCGCTCGTCGGCCCACCGTACGAGTTCCACGACCGCGGCGTCGCAGAAGTCCGGGACGGCCGCCTCGACCAGCTCGCGGGCGGTGACGTCCACGTCCAGGGTGGTGCCGATCCGGGCCGTGGCCCGGTCCAGGAGC
The DNA here is from genome assembly GCF_040684755.1 of Streptomyces sp. NPDC089799. NCBI lineage: Bacteria > Bacillati > Actinomycetota > Actinomycetes > Kitasatosporales > Streptomycetaceae > Streptomyces > Streptomyces sp. NPDC089799. The sequence goes on from NZ_JBFBGR010000011.1 coordinate 61,379, forward strand.
TGCAGGCGCTGCCGGGCGGCGGTCGCGTCCAGGATGGCCCGCTCCCGGTCGGTCACGTCGATGAACAGGCCGCCCACCCCGCGGCCGGTGCCGACCGCCCCGCTGAGCGGGAACAGGCTGACCGACCGGACCTGGTCGCGGTCGGGGAGGCCGGAGGTGCGCAGGCCGACGAGGGTGCCCACGACCGTGCGGCCGCCCCGGGCGACGCTCTCCAGCAGGTCGCGGAAGGCGCCGCCGTCGTGGGTGAGCATGACCTCGTCGGTCCGGCGGCCGAGGTGGTCCTGCACGGAGAGGCCGTCCATGGCGGCCAGGGCCTGGTTGAGGTGCACGTAGCGCAGGTCCTGGTCGAGCATGACCAGGCCGATCGGGCAGGTCTCGAAGAGCGCGTCGAGGAAGGACAGGTTCGTCTTGACCCGGTCGAGCTCCTTGCTGCGGCTGGCCAGTCCCAGCACGACCGAGCCGCCGCCGGGTCCGGCCACGGGGAAGACGCGGAAGCCACAGGGGAAGACCGTGCCGTCGCGGTGGCGGACGGGCATCCTCCCCCGCCAGTAGCCCAGGGTGCGGGCCCGCTCGACGAGCAGGGCGGCCGGGGGGAGGTCGCCGGGCGGCACGGGTTCCTCGGGGAAGAGCCGGGCGGCGGGCCCGGCGAGCGCCTCGGGGGCGTCGTAGCCGAACAGGTGCCGCGCACCGGGGCCCCACCAGCAGATCCGTACCCGGTCGTCGATGCCGAAGACCGCCACGGGCACGTGTTCGAGGAGCGAGCCCGGCTCGGAGCGGATCGGGCCGGCATCGTCGTCCCCGACCGGCCGGTGCGGTGGCATCGGGCCCCCTTTCTCCGGGTGGCGCGCGGATCCTCCGGGTGGCGCGCGGGCGCGCCCTTCAATTCTGGGCGGCAGTGGCGTCCCGGTGCGAGTGGGAGGGGGTACGGGTGCGGCCGGGTGTGTCCGGGCGGGCCCGTCCGGGTGTACGTCGGCGTGCGGGCGGGCCCGTCCGGGCGTAAGTCGGCATGCGGCGTTGCGGGCTCCGGAGCGGGGCGCGAGATTGATCCCATGGCGGTTCGGAGCGCGGAAGGCGGCGACACCCCCTCCGGTCGGAGCGGTGACGAGGTGGAGGTGCTGATCGTCGGCGGCGGCCCGGTGGGGCTCACCGCCCGGGCGCTGCTGGAGCGCTGGGGCGTACGCGTCCTGCTGGTCGAGAAGCACCGCGGGCTGTCGCCCTTCCCCCGGTCCCGGCTGGTGAACGTACGGTCCATGGAGATCTTCCGGCGGCTCGGGATCGCCGCGAAGATCACTGCCGCCGCGTTCGCACCGGAGTACGGCCGGATCCGGTTCCGGGACACCCTCCTCGACCGTGACTTCGCCACGGCGGCGATGGTCGGCATCAACGCGCCGGTGCCCGAGAGCCCGGTCACCGGCGTGGTGACCTCGCAGGACCGGCTGGAGCCGACCCTGCTGGCCGCGGCGGCCTCACCCGTGCGGTTCGGGGTGGAGCTCGTCGACGTCGTCGAGGAGGCCGGGGGCGTCGTGGCCCTGCTCGCCGACCATGAGGACGGCCACGGCTCCGGCCACGGTCACGGCGACCGGGAGAGCCGTGGCCGGGAGGTCCGCGTCCGGGCCCGTTACGTGCTGGCTGCCGACGGTGCGAACTCCACCGTCCGGGAGCGGCTGGGCATCGGCAGCACCGGCCCCGGAGCGCTGGGGGGCTTCACCACGGTCGTGTTCGACGCCGATCTCGACCGCTGGTGTGCCGGCCGGCCCGCCGGCGTCTACTTCACCTCCCACGGGTCGTTCCTGCCGCTGTACCCGGAGGGCGGCTGGGCCTGGCTCTTCCCCACGCCCGATGACGCCGACCGCGCCGGGCGCGGCTCCCCCGTCGACGCCGCCGACTGGCCGCGCCGCGTTGCGCAGGCGCTCGGGGACGGGGCGGGCGCGGGCTCCGGGGTACGGCCCGAGGTGCTGCGGGTCCAGCAGTGGGTCGTGAACGCGTTCGTCGCCGAACGGTTCCGACGCGGCCGGGTGCTGCTGGCCGGCGACGCCGCGCACGCGGTCCCGCCCGCCGGCGGGCTGGGCATGAACACGGGCGTCGCCGACGTGCACAACCTGTGCTGGAAGCTCGCCGGCGTCCTGCAGGGGTGGGCCGAGCCCGCCCTGCTGGAGACCTACGAGGAGGAACGTCTGCCGGTCGCCGAGCGAACCCTCCACCGGGCAGTGGAGAACACCCGGCTCATGCTCCACGTGCACAACCGCCGCCAGGAGCAGCGCCGGACGGGCGGGGGCGCCCCGGAGCGGATCGAACTGCCGTGGTCGGAGGAGTACTTCGCACAGCTCGGTCTCGTGCTCGGCGTCGCCTACCGCTCCGGGGCGGTCCTCACCGACGGCGACACCCCGCCGGAGCCGTCGGAGCCGGGCACCGACTACGTCCCCACCGCCCTCCCGGGGCACCGCATGCCCCACCTGCGGCTGGCGGACGGCCGGTCCACCCTGGACGCCTTCGGCGAGTGGTTCACCCTGCTCGCCCCCGACCCCCCGCAGTGGGAACGGCAGGCGGCCGGCGCCCGGCCGCTGCGCATCGAGCACCTTCCGGCGGAGCACGCCGGCGTCTGCGGCATCGGCGGCGGCGGAGCCCTCCTCGTCCGGCCCGACGGCCATGTCGCCGCCCGCTGGCCCGGGCGCCCTTCGGACCACTCGGCCCTCCGGGACGCCCTCACCACGCTGACCGGCGGCCTGCCCCGCCCTTAGCGGATGCCGTTCGCGTTCCGGCGGCGTACGTACACCGCCGCGCCGACCGCAGCCGCCAGGGCAGCGCCTGCGCCGGCCGCCGGCTGCCAGGACGGATCGGATGCCGGCCGCCCGGATGCGGATGCGGCCGTGGTCGTGGCGGTGTTTCCGGTCGTCGGCGGGTCTGCGGGGGCGTCCGCCGGCTGGGCCGGATCGGTCTGTGCCAGGCCGCCGTACCCTCCGGCGAGACCCCGGCGGTCGTAGTCCGAGCCCGGGAGCTTGTCGCCGTAGCGGGCGGCGACGAGCTTCTGGTAGGCGGCGAGGGAGAGCGTGCGCTTGCCCCCGAGGCCGGCGGTCGCCCGCTCGTTGAGCGACTCGACGGTGCCCTCGGCGGTGAGCCGGTACCAGGCGCCGATCTGGGGCTCGGCGAAGGCGCGCGCCTGCGGGGTCCCGCGCTCGGCCTGGCTGACGTCCGCGTCCCCGTCCCGGATGCCGGCCAGCTGCCAGCCCTCGGCACCGACGGCGTGCCCGTCGTGTCCGGTCGTGGCGGCGCTCCCCTGTGGGGCGAGCAGCACGGCGGCCCGGTGTCCGTCGGAGGCGGCCACCCGGGAGGCGAGGTAGGTGAGCCGGAGTGCGGTCTGCGGGGTGGCCCGGGTCTTGCCGGCCACGAACTCGGGGCTGATCTCGAACAGCGGGACCGGGTCCTTCAGGTCGAAGCCGGGCGGTGCCGCGGCCTCGGCCGGGGCGTCGGCGGGTCGGCCGCTGGTGCCGCCGTCCGCGGCGGAGGCCGCCGCACCGGGCTGCTGCCGGGCCGCGACCAGGAAGCGGGCGACGGTGTCCTTGGTCTGGTCGCTCCGGAGGGTCTGGCGGGCGGACTGGTAGCCCGCGATGCCGTCGCCGTCGGCGGCCTGAGCGGAAACGCCGGTGCACAGGGCGGCGGCGAGCGCGGCCGTGGACAGGGCGGCGGCCCGGGCGGCCAGTCGCACTCCGCGTCGCAGGGGTCGCACGGCGTGCACGGCCGGGATGGTTCGGGAGGTCTGCATGGTCCGTCCTGTCCTCAGCCCTGGATGCCGATGCGCGAGTGGGTCCACTGGAACGAGCTGTTGTCGACGTAGGCGGAGTAGTTCCACCAGGTGTACGTCTGGGTGGTCTGCCAGGGGTCACCGACCGCGATCATGTTGCTGGACTTGTCGTAGCCGTAGATGACGTTCATGTGACCGCCCCCGCTGCGCCAGCCGAACCGGACGGCGAACGGCCGGCCCGCGCCGATCTCGCCTGCCGTCTCGCCGAACGAGGCGTTGCGGTAGAGGCTCCGGCCGCTGTTGCGGAGCCCCAGCCGGGCCAGGCCGTTGGCCATGTCCTCCAGCGTCGCGGGCTGGTTGTTGCAGTCGACCCATGTGCCCTGGGCGGCGAGCCGGCAGAACTGGTCCTGGGTGACCGATCGCCCCCAGTACTTGGCGATGGTCACGCCGGATGCGTCCCAGCACCACTGGGTCCGGACCTGCTTCTGCATGTCGATCTTCAGGGTCTTGGAGGTCCCTGCGGGCCGGGTCGGGGTGGGCGTGGGTGTCGGGTTCGTACCGCAGACCGGCAGGGGTGTGGTGTTCTCCCGGATGAACGCGTCGGCGATGTAGTACGAGCCGGTGTAGATCCACCGCGGGTTGTTCTCGACGGTGTCGCCGGTCGTCCGGCAGGACATGCGGATCTTGGCACCCACCTTCGAGGAGCCGGTGATCTTTGCCGAGACGGAGGGCTTGGCGCGGTGGTTGACGGTGGCGAACCGGCCCTGGCCGCCGATGACCGTGCCGGTGACCACATCGGCCTGCGCGAGCGCCTCGAAGCCGAACAACAGGCCGCCGGAGAGTGCGGTCGTCACCGCGGCTATGAGCGCCTTCTTGCGGCGGGACGTACGACGTTTGTGCATCATGCTCCCTGATCCGAGGTGTGGGGGAAACCCGCCGGAGCGGCGGCGATTGCCCTCGGGTTGATCGGTGCCGGGAATCCTGCCAGAGAGAAAGCGGCTCCCGAGCACCGTTGCTCTACGCGCGAAGATGTCATCGATTCAACCACTGTCGGATCGAGAATGACGGATCGTCAATTGCATTATCTGTAGCGTCAGTTGGAGCTACACGAACCCCTGGTCCAGGCCATTCGAAGCCGTCGGAGTCGAGCGGACTTTACGCAAAGTTGACGACACCCGCAGCTTTATTGGACACGACGTCAAATAGCCAAATAGCCGAGCGTGCATGTGGCGTGACTCTCCATCATTTCCAATTGGCCGCACTTTCCCGCACGTTGTGGTTCGTGACCGACCGCACCCATTCCGTCACCGTCGACCGCGGCGCAATGTGGCGAGAAGCACATTCCTTGCCGATGAAGCCCTTCCGGGGAGACCCGGACCCCGGTCCATGGCATCAGGCGGGGCCTCCGCAGGCCCGTGAGCTGCGGTTTGCGCGGGTCGGGGGCGCGGCGCGAGAGGGACGGGAGGGGCCGGCCGGGAGACGAAAGGGCGATCTGGGCGGTTTCCTGCCTTACGTACCCTTGTCGGTCGGGGGACTCACTGCGAGACGAGAGCGGCTTTCATGGCGATCACCAGCACGCGTGCCCGGCGCCGGGCGGGCCGTACGGCCCTGGCGGCGGCAGTCCTCATCCCCGTGACCCTCCTCGGCGCGCCGTCGTACGCCGCCACGGACGGGGCGGCGGGAGCGGCGGGCGCCGGTGGCGGAGCGGGAGCCGCGGGAGCGGCGGCCGCTGCCGCCGGGCAGCACGGGAAGGCACCGGCGGGCCGGCCCGCCACGCCCCCGCTGACGATCACCCGGACGGCGATGGGCGCGGAGCGCTCGGTCGCCATCACCATCGACGACGGCCCCGACCCCGTCTGGACCCCCAAGGTCCTCGACGTGCTCGACCAGCACCAGGTCAAGGCCACCTTCTGCATGATCGGAACCAAGGCGCAGAAGTACCCCGGGCTGGTCCGCGAGGTCGTGGCGCGCGGCCACCGCCTGTGCGACCACTCGGTCGGCCATGACACGGCCATGGACCACAAGCCGGTCGCCTACCAGGAGCGGGAGATCGTCGGCGGCAAGGAGATGATCGAGAAGGCGGCACCCGGCGTACGGGTGGACTACTACCGGGCGCCGGGCGGCGCCTTCACCCCGGACAGCCGGCGGATAGCCGCCGCGCACGGCATGCGGCCGCTGGGCTGGAGCGTGGACCCCAGGGACTGGAGCCGTCCGGGCGTGCCGTCGATCGTGAAGACCGTCGAGCAGCCGCTGGTCCGGCCCACCGTCCTCTTCCACGACGGGGGCGGCGACCGGTCCGAGACCGTGGCCGCCCTGCAGCGGGTACTCCCGTGGTTCGCGAAGGAGGGGTACGCCTTCACCTTCCCCGTCCGGTACGGCGGCTGACCCCACCCCCTCGCACGTTCGGAGGGCGAACGCGGGAGCGGCGGAACCGGGCCGGACGGAGGTCGGCCGGCGCCTCAACCGCCCCTGGGGACGACCCTGTTCACGATCCCCGTGGAACGGCTGACAGGGCTGCGGCCACGTGCGACGTTGGAGCGGCAACGGCCACCTGGGGGAAGGGGACGCATGCCCGAGCACGCCAAGTCCGACGAGGAAGCGGAGCGGAACCTCACCGCGTACTGCGAGGAACTCGGGTTCGACCCGGAGTGGGTCGAACCGGCGAAGTGGGGAGATTCCATCCGCATCGCCAAGAACCCCGAGTACGGCTTCGTGCAGGCACGCAGGACGATCTTCACCGACTACGAGGACATGCTCAAGGAGAAGGCCAAGGAGGCCCGCAAGGCGAAGCTGGACGCCGACTCCGCCAAACTGCTCACCAAGATCGTGTATTCCGACCTCAGGGACTCGCTGGTCGTGGGCATCCTCAAGCAGTGCGCGGCCGCGTACCTGGGCGGGGAACGCGTCAACCTCGGCCTCGGCGGGGCAGCGATGGACCGGGACGCGTACCGGGACCTCCGGGACGAGTGGAGGGCTGCCGGGGAACTCGCGGCGAACGGTGCCTTCGGCGAGTTCGTCAGTCACGCGCCCCAGGACAAGGCCGCGCTCGGAAAGGGCCAGGTCGGCGGCACCCTCGCCAAACGCAAGATCCAGGGCAACCTGCTCGTCAAGGTCTGCGGCGTCCGGTTCAACATGCACATCGACATCGCCGACTGATCCCGTTCCCGTCCCGCAGCTCCCGTCGCCCCCGTCCCGATCCGGGCGGGGGCAACGCCGTACGCCGGGCCCTCAGCGGTGCAGGTGGTCCGGCCAGTCCTCCGGGACGCGGCCGGCCGGGCCGGGGGCCGGCTGGTCGGCCGGGTGGCCGGCCGGCGGGGCCAGCTCGGGTCCGGACGTGTAGAGGGCGTCGGTGTCGTAGTTCCAGAACCATTCCTCGCCCGGCTCGAAGCTCCGCACCAGCGGATGCCCGGTGGACCGCCAGTGGGCGGTGGCGTGCCGGGCCGGCGAGGAGTCGCAGCAGCCGATGTGTCCGCACCGGGCGCAGCGCCGCAGGTGGAACCACCAGCCGCCCACCGCGTCGCAGTCGGCGCAGCCGGTGCCGCTGGGCGGGACGCCCGGGTCGATCCCCTCGTTCTCGTTCCCGTTCCCGTTCCCGGTCTCGGTCATGCGGGCTCCTGGGCGGTCTCGGACTCGGACTCGGGCGCGGTGTCGGTGTCGGTGTCGGTGTCGGTGTCGGGCGCAGGTGCGGTCTCGGGGTCGGGCGCGGTCAGGGGGAGCAGCACCTGGAAACGGGTGTCCCCCGGGACGGACTCGACCTGGAGGCTGCCGTGGTGCTTGTTGACCACGATCCGCCAGGAGATGTCGAGGCCGAGGCCGGTGCCCTCGCCGACCGGCTTGGTGGTGAAGAAGGGGTCGAAGATGCGGCTCCGGATGTCCTCGGGCACGCCGGGGCCGCTGTCGCGGAACTCCACCAGCAGCCGGTCGCCCTCCCTGGCCGTGCGGACGGTCAGGGTGCCGTCGCCGCCGGTGCTCCCGATGGCGGACACCGCGTTGTCGATGAGGTTGGTCCACACCTGGTTCAGTTCCGCCGGGTAGGCGGGCACGTCGGGGAGGGAGCGGTCGTAGTCCTTGACCACCCGTACCCGGGGGCCGATCTTGCCGGACAGCATGAGCAGCGTGCTGTCGAGGAGTTCGTGGACGTCGACGTCGCGGTGCGGCGCGCGGTCGAGCTGCGCGTACTGCTTGGCCGCGTCCACCAGGTGGGAGATGCGGGTGGTGGAGTCGCCGATCTCGTCCATCAGCAGCTCTGTCTCGACGGTGTAGTTGAGCCAGCCGATGGCGCCCGGGAGGATGTCCTCGTCCACCGTCGCGGCGACCTGCTCCAGCCAGTCGGTGTCCAGCCCGGCCTGGACGAAGGCGGGGGCGACCCGCCAGCCTTCCGGGATCCCGTGGTCGTCGAGCCAGTCGGCGAGCTCGTCCTCCCGGTCGGACGCCTCCAGGGGGCTCAGGACGGGTGCCTTGGCGACGCGTTCGGCGGTGCGTTCCTGGATCTCGATGAGGTCGGCGAGGGCCTCCCGGGAGTAGGGGCCCCGGGCGATGACGGCGAGCTTGTGCCGCATCTTGCCGACCCGTTCGCGCAGTGCCTCGGTGGCCCGGACGGCCGCGGCGGCCGGGTTGTTGAGTTCGTGGGTGAGGCCGGCCGACAACGAGCCGAGCGCCAGCAGGCGTTCACGCTGTCCGATGGCCCGCTGGGTGTTCTTCGCACCGAAGAAGAGCCCCTCCAGCAGGTGGGCCGCCATCGGGAACCATTCCTGCATGATGTCCGCGAACGACTGGGCCGGCAGCACGAAGAAGCGGGTGGGTCCGGTCACCCGCATGGAGTTGTTGTACGTCTGCGGCACCTGGTCGCCCAGGTACGCCTGCATGGCCCCGGCGTACACGCCGCGCTGCGCGGTGCGGCTGACCTCCACGTCGTCGCCGCCGACCCGGCGGTACAGCACGACGGTGCCCTCGATCATCACGTAGAAGCAGGTGGCCGGGTCCCCCTCGGTGTAGACCGGGCCGGCTTCGAAGCGTTCCACGCGGCCCTCGGCGCACAGCCGGCCGAGCTGTTCCGGGGAGAGCTTCTCGAACAGGAACAGCGAGGCGATCTCCTGCGGGTTGCAGGGCAGTTCCCGCCCGGCCCCCGACGGCCCGCCACCCGACGACCCGAGCCCCGACGGCCCGCCGGACGACGGCCCGCTTGCCGCCTGCCCGTTCATGACTGCTCCAGGTACCGGTGGACGAGCATCACGGCCATGGCTCCTTCTCCGACGGCGGAGGCGACGCGCTTCGCGGACCGGGCGCGCGCGTCGCCGGCCACGAACACCCCCGGAATGCTGGTCTCCAGGTGGTAGGGCGGCCGGTCCAGTTCCCATTCGGCCGGCGGGCGCCCGTCCGCGGTGAGGTCGGGGCCGGCCAGGATGAAGCCGTCCTCGTCCCGCAGGAGCGTTCCCTCCAGCCAGTCGGTGAGCGGGGCCGCACCGATGAACACGAACAGCCACTGGGCGTCGACGTCCTCGGCGGTACCGGTGTCCAGGTCGCGCAGGGTGAGCCGTTCCAGGTGCTCGGCGCCGTGTGCCGCGTCGACGGCGGTCCGGGTGCGCACCGTGATGTTGGGGGCTTCCTCGATCTGCTGGATCAGGTAGTGCGACATCGACGCCGTGAGGGACTCCCCGCGCACCAGCAGCGTCACCGACTTCGCGCCGCGCGCCAGGTACACCGCGGCCTGGCCGGCGGAGTTCGCGCCGCCGACGACGTACACGTCCTGTCCCTCGCAGCAGGACGCCTCGGTGAGCGAGGAGCCGTAGTACACCCCGCGGCCGGTCAGGTCGTCACAGCCCGGGGCCGGGAGCTGCCGGTACGACACTCCGGTGGCCAGGATGACGCTGTGCGCGGCGACCGCCGAGCCGTCGGAGAAGCGCACGATGCGGGCCGCGCCGCCGGCTTCCAGCCCGGTGACCTCGCGGGCCGTGAGGATCTCGGCGCCGAAGCGGCCGGCCTGGCGGCGGGCCCGTTCGGTGAGCTGTGCGCCCGACACGCCGTCCGGGAAGCCGAGGTAGTTCTCGATCCGGGAGCTCTGCCCGGCCTGTCCGCCGGTCGCCGAGCGCTCCACCAGTACGGTCCGCAGGCCCTCGGAGGCTCCGTACACGGCGGCGCCGAGCCCGGCGGGGCCGCCGCCGATGACCACGAGGTCGTAGAACTCGGCGGCCGGTGTGGTCGCCAGCCCGACGCGGGCGGCCAGTTCGGGTGTCTCGGGCTCGATCAGCGCGGTGCCGTCCGGTGCCACCACCAGGGGGAGCCTGCGGCCGTCGGCGCCGGCCGCCTCCAGCAGCCGCTGTCCTTCCGGCTCGTCGGAGGAGTACCAGCGGTAGGGGACCTGGTTGCGCGCCAGGAAGTCCCTGACCTGCGAGGAGTGTGCCGACCAGCGGTGCCCGACCACCTTGGTGGCGGGTACCGGCCGGTGGTCGCTGGAGCGCCAGGCCGCGATCAGGTCGTCCAGGACCGGATAGAGCTTCTCCTCCGGGGGGTCCCAGGGCTTGAGGAGGTAGTGGTCGAGGTCGACGACGTTGATCGCGTCGATGGCCGCGTTGGTGTCGGCGTAGGCGGTCAGCAGCACGCGCCGCGCGCCCGGGTAGACGGCGAGGGCCTGTTCGAGGAACTCGATGCCGTTCATCTGCGGCATGCGGTAGTCGGCGAGGATGACGGCCACCAGGTCGCCGCGCAGCTTCAGCTCGCGCAAGGCCTCCAGCGCGGACTCGCCCGATTCGGCGCGCACGATCCGGTACCCGCCGCCGTAGCGGCGCCGCAGGTCTCGGGCGATGGCCCGGGAGACTCCCGGATCGTCGTCGACCGTCAGGATGACGGTCCGCGCTGCGTCGCCGGCCTGTGCCATGCATGTCCCCCTGGGTGCTGCGGTCCTCCGGCGCGGCAGGTCGCCCGTGCCGGTTCCAGGCCATCGTATGTTCGATCTCGCGGGGGCGCCGGGGCGCGGCCCGGCCGGGCGGTGGGCGCGGCCTGCGGGCCGCTACGCCGGCTCCGGGGGCCGGAAGCCGTCGAAGAGGTCGTCCAGGCCACGCCGGGCCAGCCGGGTGGGGGTGGCGAGGACCGCGAGGTCGCGGGCGGCCGCGGCGAGGGGGCTGCGCAGGGCGCCGAGGCGGCCGACCCGGCGGGCCCGGACGCGTACGGCGTCGGTGCGGTCACGGCGTGCGGCGGTGTAGGCGGCGAGGGCGGCCGGGACGGCCTCCGGGCCCGCGTCGGCGTCTCCCGGAGGAAGGAGGCCGGCGAGGACCGCCGCGTCCTCGATGGCCTGGCAGCCGCCCTGCCCCAGGTTCGGGGCCATGGCGTGCGCTGCGTCGCCGAGCCAGGCGATCCGCCCGTGGTGGAGGCGCGGGAGCGGGGCGGCCAGGTCGTGGAGGTCGTTCTGGAGGACGTCGGCGGGCGCGAGACGGCCGATGCGGTCGAGGAGGGCCGGGATCGGGTCGTGCCAGGATCCGAAGCGGTCCCTGAGTTCGGTGCGGGGGTCGGCCGACCGGGTGCCGGCCGGTGCGGCGGCGGTGGCGTAGAGGTAGTACCGGCCGTCGGCGAGCGGGGTCACGCCGAACCGTTCGCCGCGTCCCCAGGTCTCGCTCATGGCGGGTATCCGCAGGTCCGGGGCATCCACGATGGTCCGCCAGGCGGTCTCGCCGAGGTAGTGCAGGCCGGGATGGTCCGGGAAGAACGCGGTCCGCAGCGGGCTGCGGATGCCGTCGGCGGCGACGACCAGGTCGGCGGAGAGGCCTTCCGGGGCGCCGCCCGCCGTGCGGACGACCGGGCGCCGGCCCCCGGGGTCGTCCACGGCCGTCACGGCGGCGCCGTGGCGGACGGTGTCCGGGGGCAGGGCGGCGGCCAGGGCGGCGGTGAAGGCCGGGCGCGGGACGGCGACCGGTGCGACGCCGTAGCGGGCGGCCATGTCCGCGGTGGCCATCCGTACGAGCCACCGGCCGTGGCGGCTGCGCACCCCCATCACGGCCGGTACGGCGCTGCCGACCGTGCGGGCGGCGTCGACGCCGATGGCGTCGAGGGCCCGCAGGGCGTTGGGGGCGAGTCCGATGCCGGCGCCGGTGACGGGGGGTTCGGGGGCGCGTTCGCAGACGGTCACCTGCCAGCCCCGGCGGTGCAGGGCGATCGCGGCGGTCAGGCCCCCGATACCGGCGCCGACCACCACCGCATGACGTCGCGTCACCACACATCGCTCCCTCGCGCCGGACATCGGCCACGGATCCGCTCCGGGGCCGGCGGGCGGGCCGTACCGGGCCCGCCCCCGCCGTGCCACGGTAACCCCATCCGGGTGGGGCGGTGGCGGGGGCTGCCGCGGGAGCGGTGCCCTAAGGGGCGTCCGTGCCGAAGGGGTTGTCGATCACGTAGCGCCAGTGGCCGTCTGCGCCCCGGCGGGCCACGTCGGTGGCCGTGCCGGCCTTCCGGACCTGCTCGCCGTCCGGCCCGGTCCCGGCGATCTCCCAGTCCACGATCAGGAGGGCGATGTCCCCGGCCACATAGGTGTGGCGCGGCCGTACGGTGATCGGCAGTCCGAGGGCGAGGAAGCGGGCGTTGGACGCGGTCAGTTCGGGGCCCGAGACCTGGCTGCCGGGCCTCGGGACGAACACGGCGCCGGGCTCGTAGGCCAGGTCCAGCAGGCGGGTGTCCCCGGTGGCGAACAGTTCGGCGAACACGGCAGGGTGTTGCCCGGGTTCGGTGGCGAGGGGGAAAGTGGGCTCGTGAACAGGCACGTCGAAGGTCATGGACCCAGCCAAGCGGCCCGTCGCGTGGGTCACCAAACGGAAACCGACGGGGAATCCGGTCCGGGAACGCACGGGCGAACCCTCGCGCAGACCCACGCGCGAACCCGCGGGGAGAGCCCTGGGGACACGCCCGGGGACTGGGACGTCCTCCTGGTACCGGACGCACGCGGACGCACCGACCGGCCCGAGCCCGACTGCCCGGTGGAGATCGCGCTCGCCGCGGTCTCCGGCCGGTGGACGACCCTGGTCCTGCGGGAACTGATGCACGGCCCGCGCTCGTTCACCGCGTTGCGGGGGGCGTTCCCCGCCCTGGGGGCGAAGGTCCTCAGCGACCGGCTGCGCGAGCTGGCCGAGCGCGGTCTGCTCGTACGGGAGGAGCAGCGCGGGTTCCCCGTGCGCACCCGCTACCGGCTCACGGCGCGGGGTACGGCCCTGAGGCCGCTGCTGGTGGAGCTGTACCGCACCGGGAGCGCCCTCACGGCGCCGCCCCGCGCCTGAACCACGGGTGCCGGTCCGGCTCGGCCGGTCCGGCTCGGCCGGTCCGGCTTCGACCGGGTCCGGCGTTGATGCGATCTTCGCCGTGCGGCGTTTCGATGGGGGCATGAGACAGCGGGTCTTCGGCGGGGCGGCGTCCCTCCGGGCGGGTCTGGCCGGTGCGGCCGCCGTGGTCGTCGTCTCGGGGCTGGTGTGCTCCCCCGTGGCCTCGGCCGGGCCGGTGCCGGTGACTCCGGTCGCGGAGCGCTGCTCGCCGGGGTGGGTGTGCGGGTGGACCTCGCCCGGCTACACGGGGGTGGTGAGCCTGGTGGCGGAGGACATGCCGTGGTACCCGGAGACCACCGCCTACGTCGGCTTCAACGACGGGCAGTCGGTGTGGAACGGCTCCGGTACGCGGCGGACCGGCGACGGGGTGTGGGGCCGCTGCGTCACCGTGTACAGCAAGACCCACTACGGGGGCGCCGCCCTGACCGTCCGGCCCGGCCGGGGCATCGAGCGCCTGCCGGCGGCCTTCGGGCACGTCCGGTCCAACAGGTTCCACACCTGCCGCGCCGGTTGAGCGCGTTCAAGGAGTCTGTCACCATGCGTCGGCCCGGCCGGTTGCCCGCCCGGGCCGGTCCCGGGCCGCCGCACGGCCCGCCTCCCGGGGGGTGTTCGGCATGCGTCGTCGACCGTTCTCGTTCGTGTCGACCGTGCTCGCGGTGGTGGCCGGCGGGGCTGCTCTGGTGGTCGCGGACCCCTTCGGCTGGTTCGGGTGGCCGGTGACCACGGCGCAGCTGATGGCCGTCCTGCCGCGCGGGCAGGACGTGCCCGGGTACCGGGCGGAGTTCGGGCGGCCCGAGACCGGGGTCGGGCCGTCCGCCGAGCGGCCGTGCGGGACGGTGGCGGCCGCCCTCTGGTCGCCCGGCCGGATGCCCGCCGCATCGACGCGGGTGTTGCTGACGGCGAAGGACGGCGGGAAGCGGCACCTCGTGGATTCCTACGGGTATGCGGAGGACGACGCCGAAGCGGTCATGGCGGAGCTGCGCGCCTCGGTCCCGGCGTGCGCGCACTACAACGCCTACTACGCGGACCTCTACCTGCGGTTCGGGACACGGCCGGCCGACCCGCCCTTCGAGGTCGGCGACGAGATGGTCACCTACCGGGTCCTCGCCCCGCCCCCGGGGGATCCCGACCTCGGGGGCTCGGGGGCGCCCCTGGAGCCGGGACCGCTCCAGGAGCCGGGCACAGCCGTCACGTTCGTCCGCACCGGGGGTGTGATCACCCGGTACGGGAGTGCCGTCCCGCGCGCCGTCGCGGAGGACTTCGAAGCGCGCATCCGACGGGCTCCCTCCCTGATCGGCTGACCGGGCGGCGCCACGGCCCGGCGGCCGGGAGGTCAGCCGGTAGGCCAGCGGAGGGATTCCTTGGGCGGGCGCTCGCGCAGGGCGCCGTACGCCAGGAAGTAGGCCGGAACGCGGTTCAGCCACTGGGATTCGGTGACGAGCCCGGTCAGCCGCTGCGCCCGGCGGGGGTTGCCGAAGGCGGTGCGGCCGGCCAGCAGCGGCTCGATGACCTGCCTGTGGGCCAGCCGCTGCAGGCCCTGCGTCGCCACGGTGGTGGGCAGCCGGCGGTGCTGGACGCGGCGTACGTCGTGCAGGCCCACGGTGCCCTCGCGCAGCGGGCGCACCAGGTGGCGGGCGGCGGCCACCGCGTCCTGTACGGCGAGGTTGATGCCGATGCCGAAGACCGGAGACATCGCGTGGGCGGCGTCGCCGATGCAGAGCAGTCCGGGCCGGTGCCAGCGGCGCAGCCGGTCGAGCCGTACGTCGAGGAGCTTGACGTCGTCCCAGGAGGTGAGGGCGTCCGCCCGGTCGGCCAGCCACGGTGCGGCCTCGGTGAACCGCTCCATGAAGCGGTCCAGCCCCTCGGCGCGGCGACCGGTGTCGGTCCCCTTGGGGATGAGGGCCGCGCACTGCCAGTAGTCGCCGCGGTCGATGAGCGCGGTGAAGAAGCGGTCGCCGAGGCCGCCCACGAGCCCGCTGGGGTCGTCCTCGTGCCGCGGCAGGCGGAACCACCAGGCGTCCATCGGGCAAGGGAAGGCTTCCAGGCCGAGTTCGGGCAGCGTCCGGGCCAGGGAGCCGCGGCCGTCGCAGGCGACGGTGAGGGTGGCCCGGAGCTCGCCGGTGCACCCGTCCGCGGTGCGGTAGCGGACGCCGTTGACGCGTCCGCGCTCGATCAGGAACGAGGTCGCCTCGGTGTCCATGCGCAGTCGGAAGGACGGCTCGCGGGCCGCTTCGTCGGCGAGGAGGTCGAGCAGGTCCCACTGGGGCACCATCGCGATGTAGTTGTACGTGCCGTGCAGTGCGCCGATGTTCCCGACCGTCACCAGGGACCGGTCGGGCCCGATGGGCAGTTGTACCGAGGTCACCCGGCGCTGGGGCAGCCGGGCGAAGCGTTCGGCCAGCCCGATGTCGTCCAGCAGCGACAGGGTGGAGGGGTGCACGGTGTCGCCGCGGAAGTCGCGCAGGAAGTCGCCGTGCTTCTCCAGCACCGTCACCTCGACGCCGGCCCGGGCCAGGAGGAGCGCCAGGATCATTCCGGCGGGCCCGCCTCCGACGACGCAGCAGGTCGTACGCTCCACGGCAACCGGTCCTTTCGCCGCCAGGGGTGATCAGGGCACTTATACCGCGCCCGGGGCGGCGGGAACCGGCAGTGCGGGCCCGCCGCGCGATCGGACCAGCGCGACCCGGACCCGTGCCCGGCGTCGCCCGGCCGTGCTCAGCGGTGCTTCACGGGCCGCCCGGCCGGGTCGGGTGCGTTCGCGTGGGTGCCGCGCGAGCGGTAGACGACGTACGGGCGGACCAGGTAGCCGAGGGGGGCCGTGAAGGCGTGGACGAGCCGGCTGAAGGGCCACAGCGCGAACAGGGTCATCGCGAGCAGGGCGTGGACCTGGTAGGGCAGCGGGGCGTGCGCCATGGCGGGGACGTCGGGGTCCAGGGCGAGGACGGAGCGGAACCAGACCGAGACGCCCATGCGGTAGTCGTAGGGGTGCGGGGCCAGGGTGGTGGCGGTGGCGGCGAGCCCGGCGAGGATGACGGCGGTCAGGAGCGGGTAGACGGCGCGGTCGCTGCGGCTGGTGCCGCCGCGTACGGCGGGCACGGTGATCCGCCGGTGGAGGAGGATGGCCAGGCCGGTGAGGGTGGCCAGGCCGGCGGCCCCGCCGACGAACAGGGCGTTGGCGTGGTAGAGGGGCTCCCCGATGTGCAGGCGTTCGGTGAACGATTCGGGGACGACGAGTCCCACGACGTGGCCGGCGGCGACGAAGAGCAGGCCGTAGTGGAAGAGCGGGCCGCCGATGCGGAGCAGCCGGTGCTCGTGCAGCTGGCTGGAGCGGGTGGTGAAGCCGAAGCGGTCGTAGTGGTGGCGCCAGGCGGTGCCCGCGACGAGCACCACGGCGGCGAGGTAGGGCAGCACTCCCCACAGGGCGGTGTGCAGGTGGTTCATCGTCGGCACTCCTCGGCGGCGAAGGCGGCTACGGCTGCCGGATCGGCGATGGCTCCGGCCGCCTGTGCGCGTACGGCCGGGAAGGGCAGCAGCCCCACGGTCTCGGTGGGCGGGCCGGTCCGGACCAGGTGCAGGGCGGCCGCGCGGTCGGCCGGTGCGGGGCCGGGCAGGGTGAGGCAGACGGCTTCCAGGACGTCCGCCCAGGGGCTGTGGTGGTCGGTCAGGGCCATCCGGAGGAGTTCGAGGGCGGCCCGGTGCTCCTGGAGGGCCGTACGGCCGGGGCCGGGGCAGCGGGCGGCGAACTCCAGGGCGAGCGGCAGGAAGTCGGGGAGCTCGTCGGCGGGCGGCTGCCAGCCGTGGTCGCGGTAGAGGTGCTGCCAGCGCAGGAGGGCCTTGCCGCGGCGGCGGGTGTCGCCGTCGGTGTAGTAGGTGAGGTACAGGGTGCGGCGGCGGCTGCGGTCGAAGGTGGCGACGTAGCGGGCGGACAGCTCCAGTTGCGGGACGCCGCTGACGGCCTCGCAGAAGCGGAGCAGCGGGGCGGCCTCCTTGCCGGGCAGGCCGGCGAGGGCGCCGCGGACGAGGCCGAGGCGCTGCGGCCAGTCCTCGTCGGGGTGGGAGAGGAGCAGGGAGGCGGCCTGGTGGAGGGCGGCCTGGTGGACGGCGGCGGTACGGGTCATGGCTGCGGCTCCGCGGCGGGCCCCTGCGGTGGGAAGAGGCCGGTGGGGCTGCCCTGGCCGTTCCAGTTGAGGAGGTTGACGCGGCCCTGCAACGGGCTGCCGGACCCGCCGGAGCCGCTCGCGCCGGGTCCGCTCGCGCCGGGGACGGCGACCGGCGCGGTGTGGAAGGTGTCGGCCGTGTACATGCCGGGGCCGCCCTCGCCGTCGAGGCTGCACCCGCCGGCGGCTCCGGACCCGTGGGCGGCCCAGTCCCCGGCGGATTCCCCGGCGGTGTAGCCGGTGGGGATGACGTAGCGGTCCTCGTACTTGGCGACGGCCAGCAGCCGGTACATGGCCTCGATTCCGTCCTCGTCCATGCCGACCGCGCGGGCGATGGCCGGGTCGCGCTCCTCGCCGAGGTTGATGCGGCGCATGTGGGCGCGCATGGCGGCCAGCCGGCACAGGGACGCCTCCACCGGTGCCGGGTCGCCCGCCGTGAACAGCTCGGCGAGGTAGCCGACGGGGATCCGCATCGCGTCGATCGCGGCGAACAGTTTCGCCGGGTCCTCGCCGTCGTGACCGGTGGCGGTCAGGGACTCCACGACGGGCGACAGCGGAGGGATGTACCAGACCATCGGCATGGTGCGGTATTCCGGGTGCAGCGGCAGCGCCACCCGGTAGGTGCTGATCAGGGCGCGCACGGGCGAGCGCCGGGCGGCGGTGATCCAGTCGTGCGGGATGCCGGCCCGTTCGGCCGCTTCCTGCACGGCGGGGTCGTCGGGGTCGAGGAAGCAGCCGAGCTGGGCCTCGTAGAGGTCCTTCTCGTCGGGTGTGGCGGCGGCCTCGCCGACCCGGTCGGCGTCGTAGAGGACGACGCCGAGGTAGCGCAGGCGTCCCACACAGGTCTCCGAGCACACGGTGGGCTGCCCGGCCTCGATGCGCGGGTAGCACAGGGTGCACTTCTCGGCCTTGCCGGTGCGGTGGTTGAAGTAGACCTTCTTGTACGGGCAGCCGGTGACGCACATCCGCCAGCCCCGGCAGCGGTCCTGGTCGACGAGGACGATGCCGTCCTCGATCCGCTTGTAGAGCGCCCCCGAGGGGCACACGGCGACGCAGGAGGGGTTGAGGCAGTGCTCGCAGATCCGCGGCAGGTGGAACATGAACGCCTGCTCGTACTCCAGCCGGACGCGTTCGTTCATCTTCCGCAGCACGGGGTCGCCCGACAGGTGCTCGCGGCCGCCGCCCAGGTCGTCGTCCCAGTTGGGGCCCCAGGTGACCTCGGTGGGGCGGCCGTCGATCAGGGACCGGGGGGCGGCGGTGGGCACGTCGTCACCGAGCGGCGCGCCGATCAGGTTCTCGTAGTCGTACGTCCACGGCTCGTAGTAGTCGGCCAGGGAGGGCAGGTGCGGGTTGGCGAAGAGGGTGGCGAGGCGGCGGGCGCGGCCGCCGCTGCGGGGCACCAGGCGGCCCCGCTTGAGCTGCCAGCCGCCCCGCCACCGGTCCTGGTCCTCGTAGGAGCGGGGGTATCCCTGGCCGGGACGGGTCTCGACGTTGTTGAACCAGGCGTACTCGCTGCCCGGGCGGTTGGTCCAGGTCTGTTTGCAGGTGACCGAGCAGGTGTGGCAGCCGATGCACTTGTCGAGGTTCATCACCATCGCGATCTGTGCCATCACGCGTCCGACGGTCGCTTCGCTTCGGGGCATCAGTAGGTGACCTCCTGGGAGCGGCGGCGGATGACGGTGACCGCGTCGCGCTGGTTGCCGGTGGGGCCGTAGTAGTTGGGGGCGAAGCTGAGCTGGGCGTGGCCGCCGATCAGGTGGGTGGGCTTGATCAGCAGGCGGGTGAGGGCGTTGTGGACGCCGCCGCGCCGTCCCGTGGTCTCCGAGAGGGGCACGTTCACCAGGCGTTCCTGCACGTGGTACATGAACACCGTGCCGGCGGGCATGCGGTGGGAGACGACGGCGCGGGCGACGACGACGCCGTTGGCGTTGACCGCCTCGATCCAGTCGTTGTCGGCGGCGCCGATGGCGGCGGCGTCCTCGGGGCCCATCCAGATGACGGGCCCGCCGCGGGCCAGGGTCTGCATCAGCAGGTTCTCCTGGTACTCGGAGTGGATGGACCACTTCGAGTGCGGGGTGAGGTAGCGGACCGTCACCGACCGCCCGCCGGCGTGCGGTTCCGGGCGCGGTGTGTCGCCGAGGACGTGGAGGTCGAGCGGGGGCCGGTAGACGGGGAGCTGTTCGCCGTATTCGGCGATCCACTCGTGGTCGAGGTAGAAGTGCTGGCGGCCGGTGAGCGTGTGCCAGGGCTTGCGGTGCTCGGTGTTGACGGTGAAGGGCGCGTAGCGGCGTTCGGGGCCCTCCTTGCCGGACCACTCGAAGCTGGCGCCGACCTGGACCGGACGGGCCTGGGTGTCGGAGAACACGATGCGGCGCTCGGCGACCGAGGCGGCGAGGTCGTCCAGGCCGCTCGCCGGGCCGCAGCGCACGGAGAGGCGGCGGAAGCCCTCGGCGGCGACGCGGCCGTTGGTGGTGCCCGACAGGGCGAGGATCGCCTCGCAGAGTTTGACGTCGGTGTCCAGCAGCGGTCGGCCGGCGGCGGTTCCGTGCCGGGCGGTGCCGCAGCGTTCGGCCAGCCAGTGCGATTCGGCGGTGGTGTGCACGGTGATGCCGCGTACCTGCATGCCGTGTTCGTCGGGCAGCGGGCCGAAGGCCGCGAGGCGTTCGGCGACGGCCGCGTAGTCCCGTTTGACCAGCGTGTAGTCGGGCCGGGTGGGGCCTTCGGGAGGTGCTTCGCCGGGTGTGTCGTGCTGGAGGGGCGTGGCGACCAGGTCCCAGGTGTCGTCGAGGCGGCCGGGTGCGAGTTCGGCGACCTTCGCGGCGAGGCCGTGGAAGATCTCGAAGTCGGTGCGTGCCTGCCAGGGCGGGTCGATGGCCGGTGAGAAGGCGTGGACGAAGGGGTGCATGTCGGTGCTGGACAGGTCGTGCTTCTCGTACCAGGTCGCCGCGGGCAGGACGAGGTCGGCGAACAGGGTGGTGGAGGTCATGCGGAAGTCGAGGGCGAGCAGCAGGTCGAGCTTGCCGCGCGGTGCCTCGCGCCGCCAGGTGACCTCGCGCGGCCGCTGGTCCTCGGGGGCCTCGGGGGCCGAGGCGTTGTCGTCGGCGCCCAGGAGGTGGCGGAGGAAGTACTCGTTGCCCTTGGCGGAGGAGCCGATGAGGTTGGCGCGCCAGACGGTCAGGACGCGCGGCCAGTTGACGGGGTCGTCGGGGTCCTCGCAGGCGAAGCCCAGGCGGCCCGCCTCGCGCTGCTGCTCGACCCACTGGGCCGGGTCGGCGCCGGAGGCGTGGACGAGCGCGCCGAGGTCGAGGGGGTTGGCGGAGAAGGTGGGGAAGGAGGGCATCCAGCCCTGGCGGGCCGACCGGGCCACGAGGTCGGCCGTGTGGGCGCCGCCGATGGTGCCGCGTGCCGTGGGTGCGGTGAGGGTGCCGGCGGCGAGGCCCTCGTAGCGCCACTGGCCGGTGTGCAGGTACCAGTACGGTGTGGCGGCCATCTGCCGGGAGGGGCGTACCCAGTCGGATGCGGTGGCCAGTTGCTGCCAGCCGGCGAACGGGCGCACCTTCTCCTGGCCGACGTAGTGGGCCCAGCCGCCGCCGTTGACCCCCTGGCAGCCGGTGAGCAGGAGGAGGGAGAGGAAGGAGCGGTAGATCGTGTCGGAGTGGAACCAGTGGTTGGTGCCCGCGCCCATGACGATCATGCAGCGGCCGCGGGTCTGCTCGGCCGTGCGGGCGAACTCGCGTGCCGCGCGCAGGACCGCGCCCGCGGGCACCGAGGTGATGGTCTCCTGCCAGGCCGGGGTGCACGGGACGGAGGCGTCCTCGTAGGCGCTCGGCCACTGACCGGGCAGGCCGGGGCGGGAGACGCCGTACTGGGCGAGCATGAGGTCGAAGACGGTGGTCACCAGGCGGTCCCCGAGGCGCTGGACGGGGACGCTGCGCAGGAGGGTCGCGTCCGCGGCGCGGCCGGGGTGCGGTGCCGTACCTCCTTCCCCCGTCGTCCCGGGTCCTGCTGCCGTTCCGGGTCCTGCTGTCGTTCCGGGTGCCGCCGTCCCGGGTCGTGCCGCCGTCCCGGGCTGTGTCGCCGCCGTCGCGTCGAAGCGGGGCAGGAGCACCTCTGCGGTCGTCCCGTCCTCGCCGTCGTAGAGGCTCAGGCGGGGTTCGATGTCGCCGAGCTCCAGGTTCCAGCGGCCCTCGCCGTACTTGGACCAGCGGTCGCCGAGCGTCCCGTTCGGCACCACCGGGGCACCGGTGACGGCGTCCAGCAGGACGGGCATCCAGCGCCGCGCCGCCTCGTCCGGGACCTCCCGGCCCAGCCGCAGGTCCGCGGCGGTCACGAAGCGGCCCGGAACGTGGCGGCCGGGCTCCCGCTCCTCCAGCTCGACCAGGAACGGCAGGTCCGTGAACCGGCGCACGTAGTCGGTGAAGTACGGCACCTGCCGGTCGACGAAGCACTCCCTGAGGATGACGTGGCCCATGGCCATGGCCATGGCGCCGTCGGTGCCCGGGTGCGGGTGGAGCCATTCGTCGGCGAACTTGGTGGCGTCCGCGTAGTCGGGCGAGACGACCACGACCTTCTGGCCGCGGTAGCGCGCCTCCGTCATCCAGTGGGCGTCGGGGGTGCGGGTGACGGGGACGTTGGAGCCCCACAGCATCAGGTAGGCGGCGTCCCACCAGTCGCCGGACTCCGGTACGTCGGTCTGGTCGCCGAAGACCTGGGGCGAGGCGATGGGCAGGTCGGCGTACCAGTCGTAGAAGGTCAGCATGGGCGCACCGATGAGGGCGTGGAAGCGGGCGCCGACCGCGTGGGAGGCCATCGACATCGCCGGGATGGGCGAGAAGCCGGCGATCCGGTCGGGGCCGTACGCCTCCAGGGTGTGGACGTGTGCGGCGGCGGCGATCTCGAGGGCTTCCTGCCAGCCGATGCGGACCAGTCCGCCCTTGCCGCGGGCGCGCTGGTAGCGGCGCCGCTTGTCCGGGTCGGAGGTGATCTCGCCCCAGGCCGCGACGGGGTCTCCCAGGCGCTGCCTGGCCTCGCGGTACATCTCGACCAGGACGCCCCGGGCGTGCGGGTAGCGGACGCGGGTGGGTGAGTACGTGTACCAGGAGAAGGACGCTCCGCGGGGGCAGCCGCGCGGCTCGTACTCCGGACGGTCCGGGCCGGTCGAGGGGTAGTCGGTGGCCTGGGTCTCCCAGGTGATCAGGCCGTCCTTGACGTACACCTGCCAGGAGCAGGAGCCGGTGCAGTTGACCCCGTGGGTGGAGCGCACCACCTTGTCGTGCGCCCAGCGTTCGCGGTACGGACTGTCGTTGACCGATTGGTCGGCCCGGAACACGGCCCGGTCGTCCGCCGTCCGGGGCGCCGTGCCGAGCATGCGCCCGGCCTGCAAGAGCCGCTCCGCGATGGCGTCCGCCGCGTGTTCTGCCGTAGCCCTGGCTTTGCCGCGCTTCACCTGGTGGCCCTTCTGGGAGACAGCGGAGCCGGCGCACTGGGGAGGACCGGCCGGCGGTGGGGGTCGGGGCCACCTTGCGCCTGCCGCGGGCCCGGGAAGGTCATCACCCTCCGCGGTTGAATGTATCCAGAACGTATCTTGGTGAGATCTTGGGGCGCCGCCGGTTCAGGCCGGATGGCCGGGCCGCAGGTGCCGTACGTCGTCGTAGGAGAGGAGCGGCGTCCCGCCGGACGCCGCCGGGCCGGAGGGGCCGGAGGGGACGGGGGGCTCGGAGGGGACGGAGCCCTCGCCGGTGAGGTCCAGCAGGAACCCGACGTGGTCGCCCGCGGGGCGGTGTTCCCGTACGCGGCCCAGGAACCAGGCGGCGGCATCGTCCAGGACGGGCGTCCGCTCCGGCCCGCAGGGCCGCCACGCGACCTGGTCGAACTTGTCCGTCGTGTCCCCGGTCTGGTGGCCGAACAGCTCCGCGAGGGCGAGCTGCCCGCGGTCCAGGACGTGCACGGCGAGGTAGGAGGAGCTCAGGGCGACCCGGTAGGTGTGGTTGACCACCGACAGCCAGACCATGAACCGGGGCGGGCTGATCGAGCACTGGGAGGCGAACCCGACGAGACAGCCGGAGGGCTCCCGGCCCCTGGGGCCGGCCACCGTGACCACGTACACGGGCGGGTCGAGGAGGTCGGCGAACCGACCGAAGTCCGCTTCCGACGCGGCGTCCGCGCCGCCGTCCGGGCGCGCCGGGCCGTGCCGCCCGCTCGGCCGGTTCATGGTCGGCTCGGGCACATCGGCCTCCTGGTCCCTGTCCCGCGGTCGTCGTCCCGACCAGCCAAACAGCCGTTGCGCGGGCGGGCCCGCCGGGAGGGCCCGGGGCTGGTCCGACAGGAGTAGGGCGGCCGGAGGCGTGGCGGGCCCGGCGGGCCGGTCACGGCGGGCCGACCCCGGGGGCCCGGTCACAGCGGGTCAGCCCCGGCGGACCGGTCACGGCGGACCGGTCACCGCGGGTCGGCCCCGGCGGATCGGTCACCGCAGCCCGGTCGCTGCAGTCCGGTCGCTGCGGTCCGGTCACCGCGGGCTGGTCTCCGTCGGCCGGTCACGGCGTGCGGCGGCGGTCCGTGGCGTCGAAGCGGGCGAGGGCGAGGGCTCCGGGCGCCAATGCCCGCTCCAGGGCCGCGGTGAGGCCGTCCGCCGTAGGGTCCGCGCTGCCGTCTCCGCTGCCGTCTTCGAGGCCGCCGAGGGCCTCGGCCGTCTCCTCCACCACGTCCCGGACGATCTCGGCGGCGACCTCTTCGGCGGGCGTGCGCGGACCCAGTTTGCCGACCGCGGCAGCCGCGCGGGCCGGGGTGAGCAGTGTGGTGACCTGGGCGAGGAGCCAGCCGGGCACACCGGCGGCGCCCGCGGGCGGCACCCGGTACGGGCGCGAGCCGTCGAAGCGGGCGTCCTCCGCGAAGGCGGGGTGCTTGTACTTGGCCACCGGCCGTGCGCCGGCGGGGATGCCGGCCGGGGACCACCACATGCCGGCCGGCTTGACGACGAGGCCCTCGGCGAGGTTGCCGGGGAGCCCGGGCAGACCCAGCAGGGCCGGGACGCGGGTCGGGAACACGGGGCTCTCGTGCTGGACCCGGTCGAGCGGCCCCCGGGCGACGAGCGGGACGCAGTGCAGGCCGGCGGCCTCGGCGGCCCCGCGCAGCACGTGGTCGGCGACCCAGAGGAGACCGCCCTCGCCGTCGCCCTCGCCCTCGCCCTCGCCGTCGCCGCTGCCATTGCGGCTGCCGTTGCCGTTGCCGTTGCCTGCGATCGTGGCGTCGAAGGGAAGCCAGTGGAGGTCCGGCGCGTACCAGACGCCGGTCTGCACCGGCTCCGTCCGGGGCACGGGCGGTACGTGCCGGTGCGGGTAGCGGCCGCCCGCCAGTTCGCCGTAGACCGTGACCGGTGTCGAGGCGTCCACGCCGTGTTCGCGACGCAGGACGGCGGCGCACCGCTCGGCGGCGACGGCCAGGGCGGGCCAGATCCGGGCCACGCCGAAGAACGCGTCGAGTCCGGACTCGCCGAGCAGTTCGCGGCGTTTGGCGGGACGGACGCCGGTGCGGTCGCACACCACGGCGAAGTTCGCGCCGTGGACCTTCTCCAGCGCGACCCAGTCCCCCCGGACCCGCGTCCCGCTCAGCCGGGTCCGGGACGGGATCTTCGGGTACGGCGACCAGCCGGCCTCAGTCACGGTCATCGGCGTGCCGGTGCTGTTCGGGCAGGCTGCTGTCCGGGTGGACCCACAGCAGGACGTTGGCGGGCAGCGCATCGCCGAAGAAGTCGAGCACTTCCCGGTCGGAGTGGCGCAGGCTGAAGTGGGTGAGGACGAACAGCGTGTCCGGGTGGGCCTCCACGACGGGTCGCAGCCGGCTCCAGACGGTGTGTCCCACGCGGTCCGCCCGCTCCGCCTCGGCGTCGTCCAGGAAGGTGCACTCGGTGACGATCACCGGGTGGTCAAAGAGCCACGGGTTGTCCTCGAAGACGCTCACGTGGGTGTCGCCGAGGTAGGCGAACAGGGGCTTGCGCACCTCGTGGTTGACCTGGATGCCGTCCGCCCGGTGCCGGGCCACGATGCGGCCGAACTCCCCGCCGCTGCCCTGGGCGGCGAGGGAGCGGCGCAGTTCGGCGTACTCGGGGAGCAGCGCCTTGCGGCGTTCCGAGAAGGCGTATCCCACGCACGGCACCTTGTGGACGCAGTCCACCACGCGTACGTGGTGCCCGCCGCGGCCGAAGGTGAACTCGTCTCCCCCGCGCACCCCGTGGAGCCGGCAGTTCGCGGCCAGGGCGGGGTCGTACGCCGGGCCGTGGTTGAGCTCGGCCGAGGCCCGCAGGAACGTCTCCGCGTACGGCAGCGCGGCGGCCGGGAGGTGGATGTCGACCCCGCCGGGCCTGGCGGCGAGGTAGTCGAGGTCTTTGGAGTGGTCGTGGTGGGTGTGGGTGAGGAAGACGGTTTCCGGCTGACGGCCTTCCGCCAGTCCCGCGTCGAGCGCGCAGCGCAGCTCCGGAACGTGGAAGAACGTCTTGTCGTTGGCGCGGGAGTACCCGGTCAGGGTGAGCTCGGTGCCGGGTATGCGCCAGGTCTTCCACTGGCGGAACGGGTGTCCCCGCTCCAGCCGCTCGGGGTGGGCGGGGAGAGCGGTGCGGGCGGTCCGCGCGGGTGCCTGGGTCATATCGGTGCCTCGGTCGGACGGCCGTGATCGGGCGGAGCCGTGATCAGGTGGGGCCATGATCAGGTGGGGCCCCGATGGTAGCGGGGGCCGCTTCCGGTCGGCCCGTGGTTTTCCCCGCTGTGTGCTCCCCCCGTACTCCCCCGCGCTCCCCGCTGTGTGCTTCGCCCAGTCCAGCGATCCGCACCGCGGACCTGCCGCCATCCCCCACCCGGGTGGATCACCGCCCTCCAGAGGGCGCAGCGCGGCCCGTGCCTCGCCGGCGCGGCGCGGGTCCGGCCCGAAGCTGTGGCCTGCTCGTTCCCGCCGCGACCGGAGGTCCGTACGCCCATGACCCACGCACACCCCAGACCACCCGAGCGGTGGCTCCCGATCCGGTCCGGCGGCCGGGCGGGGCGGCTGGTGTCCGCCGCTTCGGCGGCCGCCCTGGCGCTCGTCCTCGCCCTGCCCGGTACCGCGATGGCGGCTCCGGGCGACCTGGACCCGACGTTCGCGGGCACCGGCAGGGTGCAGACGTACTTCCCGAACGACGAGGGGCCCTGGGAGTACGCCGAGGGCCTCGACGTCGCCCGGCAGGGCGACGGCAAGCTGGTCGTGGCCGGCCGGGTGACGGGGCCGGGCTCCCCCTTCGACATCGCGCTGATCCGCTACAACGCCAACGGCAGCGTCGACACCGACTTCGGCGGCGGTGACGGCCGGGTGACCACCGACCACGGCGGCGACGACCAGGCCGAGGCAGTGGCCGTACAGCCGTCCGACGGGAAGATCGTGGTGGCCGGCAGCACCGAGGTGACCGGCGAGGACGGCGGCTGCTGCTTCTTCTCCGTGGCCCGCTACAACACGGACGGCACCCCCGACCCGACCTTCGGCTCGGGGGGTCTGGTGCGGGTGCCCGAGTTCACCGGGGCGTCCGGCGCCAGTGACCTGGTCGTCCAGCCGGACGGGAAGATCCTCGCGGTGGGCCTGAGCGGAGGTGCCGGTTTCGCACTGGCCCGCCTCAACCCGAACGGCAGCCCCGACCCGTCCTTCGGCGGGGACGGCACGGTGGTGGCGGGCTTCCCGCCCGCATCGCCCCAGGACGCGGGCGGCCGGGCCACCGGTCTGGCGCTGCAGTCGGACGGCAGGTTCGTCGTGGTCGGCTACATCGGCAACACCTCCTTCGACTTCGGGGTGGCCCGCTACCTCTCCAACGGCAGCCTCGACACGTCCTTCAGCGGTGACGGCATGGCGACCGCGGTCTTCGGGGGCACGGACTTCGGCCGGGCCGTGGCGGTCGCCTCCGACGGCTCCGTCGTCGCCGCGGGTTCCACCGACACCGGTTTCGCCCTGGCCCGGTTCACCGCGGCCGGCAGCCCCGACCCCGGCTTCGGCACCGGCGGCCGGGTCACCACCATCTGGCCGGGCAGCCGGGCGGTGGCGTACGACATGACGCTCCAGCCGGACGGAAAGATCCTCGTCGGCGGGACGGCCGACGACCCGGACAGCCAGGAGGCCGTGGACTTCGCCCTCGCCCGCTACCTGCCGAACGGCAGCCTGGACACCGGCTTCGGCGGCGGTGACGGCCGGGTGTACACCGGCATGCTCGGCGGGGAGGAGATCCGGGGCCTGCTCGTGCAGCCCGACGGAAAGATCGTGGCCGCCGGCCTGGCCGGGCTGGGCGCGTTCGGCATCGCCCGCTACGAGGGCGGCGGCAGCACGCCTCCCCCGCCGCCGTCCGCGGACCTGTCGGTGACCAAGACCGGTACGACGACCGTGAGCATCGGCGACCAGGCCACGTACACCGTCCGGGTCTCCAGCGCCGCGGCCTCCACGGCGACCGCCACGGGGGTCACGCTCACGGACACCCTCTCCGGCGCCGGCGGCACCGTCCTTTCGGCCGTGCCCTCGCAGGGCAGTTGTACGACGACGGCGACGGGGGCGACCTGCTCCCTCGGCAGCCTCGCCCCGGGTGCGAGCGCCACGGTGACGGTGACCGCCGAGCCGCGCGCCACCGGGACGCTGACGGACCGGGCGTCGGTCACCGCCTCGCCGCAGGACCCGAACACGGCGAACAACAGCGCCACCGCCTCGACTTCGGTGAACAACTCCCGCGGCTGCACGATCATCGGAACCAGCGGCGCGGACACGCTGACCGGCGGCTTCGGCAACGACGTGATCTGCGCCCTCAGCGGCAACGACACGGTGCGCGCGAGCTACGGCAACGACACCGTCCTCGGCGGACCCGGCAACGACAACATCGACGGCAACTTCGGTGACGACACCCTCAACGGCGGGCCGGGCAACGACGTCCTGACCGGCTACTACGGCAACGACCGCCTCACCACCACCGACGGGGTCAACGCCAACGACACCGCCAACGGCGGCATGGGCTCCGACACCTGCACCACGGACCCGGGCGACACCCGCATCAGCTGCCCCTGACCACGTGTCACCACCGGGGTGGTCCGGGCCGGTTCCTCCGGCCCGGACCGCCCCGCTTCCGCATGCCCGCCTCCCCACATCCCCGGCTCCCTGACCTCCCGGCTCTGCGGGTTCGCTTTTCGGACACTGTGGAGTCGCGGATTCCGTCGGGGACCGGCCCCGGCGGTCCGGCCCCCGCCCCGCCCTCCCGCCGCAGGGCCCTGTCCTGATCCTTTCGGTCCAAGTGGGCTGCGGGCGGCCGGGTTTCGGCCGAAGTGCCCGCCTGGTGTACCGTCACGCTCGCCGAACCTACCGATCGGTAGATCCGGCGAGCGGGATGTCATGGGCCTGACAGCTGTTTTCTCGTACGGCGTCGCGGCCCTGCCGCCACGACGTCCGCGACCTGCGCGTACGGCACCCCTCCCGCTCCCCCGCAGTGCCTTCCTGACTGACCATCAAAGCCGAAGGTTCCCCTCCGCATGACCCCTCGCACCCGTGGAGCGCTGCCCGCGCTCCTCGTCACCACCGCGCTCGCGCTGACCGCCTGCGGCTCGCCGTCCTCGGACGCCAAGCCGGCCGCCGCCGCACCTTCGGCGGCCGGCCGTACGGCGCCCGACGCCACGCCGGCGGCCGGCGGCTCCTCCGACACCGCCGTTTCCGGCACCGCCGCCACCCCCGGGCCGGCTCCCTCCCTGCCGAAGTCCCCGCGCACACCCAAGACCGACAGCCTGCCGGTCTCCGTGGTGCCCGCCGGGAAGCCCGCGAAGCTGGCCCTCGTCACCCCCGCCGCCGCCCGCCCGGGCAAGTCGGCACCCGAGGCGTCCACCCCCGGCCTCACCCTGTCCTCCTACGACCGGCAGACCGGCGCGGCCGTGCTCGCCCCTGCCGAGGGCGCTCCGGCGGCCGGTCAGGGCTCCGCCGCCGGCGTCCGCGTCGGCCAGCTGATCGACAGCCCGCCGACCCCGGCCGCACCGCGCGGCGCGCTGGTCGCGGTCACCGAGGTCAAGCGGACCGAAGGCGGGAAGACGGCCGTGGCCACCCGGCCGGCCACCCTGGCGGAACTGCTCGGTGACAGCTCCGCCGGTCTGCAGACCGCTCTCGATCCGCGCAGCATCACCGTCGAACCGCAGGTCAAGGACCTCAAGGTGTCCTTCACCCGGCGCGCCGACGGCGGGAACGGATCCGTCTCGACCGGACTGAAGCTGGACGCCAACACCAAGGTGCCGCTCCCGCACGGGGCTTCGGTGGACCTGTCCGGGTCGGTCGAGATCGACCCGTCCATCGACTTCTCCTACGACGGCCACGCGCTGAGCCCCCGCCAGGCGAGCGTCGGCTTCGACGTGGCGGCCCGCGCCGATTGGCGGGTCGCCGCCGGAATCGCCGGGTCGGCCGAGCCGGTCCGGATCCCGCTGGCCAAACTCCACGCCACCCCCACGGTGATGGCCGGTCCGGTGCCGATCGTGGTCGGTCTCGACCTCTCGCTCCACGCGACGATCGCGGCCGACGGCAAGGTCACGGTCGAGGCCGAGCAGCAGCTCGCGGCCGACTGGGGCATCCGCTCCGACTACGCCAAGGGGAAGGGGTGGACGACGAAGACCGAGCCCGGCACGACGAACATCTCCCCCGTGCGCGCCCGGTTCGACGGCTCGGCGTCGGTCCGTACCGGCCTGGACCTCGAAGGGTCCGTCGCCCTGTACGACGCGGTCGGGGTGAAGGCCTCGATCAAGCCCTACCTGCGGGCGGCGGTCGACGGCTCGGTGACCGTCGAGTCCGGTGGCGGCGCCCCGGTCGTCAACGGCAAGGCCGGCCTCTACGGCGGTCTCGACATCGACGGGGCGCTGATGGCCCGCATAGCCATCCTCGGCACCCCGCTCTTCGAGAAGGAGATCCCCTTCGCCGCCTTCCGGCGCGAGTGGCCGGTGGTGACCCGCTCCACGGGCAGCACCGCGCCGTCTCCCGCCGCCGGAGCGGCCAAGCGCTGACCCCGGCTGCCGCCCGGGTCCGGGAGGCTCACGGACAGGGGGCTCACGGACGGAACCCCGTCCGTGAGCCCCCTGTCGCGTGCCGCCCCGCACGGGCGGGCCCGTCCTGCGCCACGGCGGTGACGTCCGGCACCCGGGGCGGGGAACACCTTCCCGGGTCCAGGAACACCTTGAGGGCGGGAGTCCCGCATCATGGTGGCAGGGGGGAAGGGAACCGGCAGCAGGGAGCACGGGCATGGACAGCACCCTCTGGTGGGCCTTGGGGGCCCTGGCGCTCGCCACCGTGGCCTGCGTCGCCGTGCTGCTGGTCCGTGTGCTGCGGACCCGGCGGCTGCTGCTGGACGCCGGGCTGCCGTTCCGTGACAAGGCCCTGTTCTGGGCGGCCCTCGGCTACACGCTGTGGCCGGTCGACCTGCTTCCCGACCCCGTGTACCTCGACGACATCGGCGTACTGCTGGTCGTCCTGCGGACGCTCCACCTGGCGCTCCGGAAGGCGGGCTCGGGCGTGCACGACACCGCCGGATAGCCGGGCCCGGGCGGGGTCGGGGCCGGGCGGACGTCCGGTCAGCGTGCCGCGGGCTGCTCGGCGGCCAGCCGTTCCGCCGCGCGGGTGATGTTGCGGGCCATGCCGCCGAAGACCACCGCATGGAACGGGGAGACGCTCCACCAGTAGAGGTGGCCGAGCAGGCCGTGCGGGTGGAACAGGGCGCGCTGGCGGTAGCGGGCCCCTGCGCCGTCGCTCCTGCCGGGGCCGGTGCGCGGGTCGACGTACAGCTCCAGCCAGGCGAGGCCGGGCAGCCGCATCTCCGCCCGCAGCCGGAGCAGCCGGCCCGGTTCGATCTCCTCCACCCGCCAGAAGTCCAGCGAGTCGCCCACCCTGAGCCGGGCGGCGTCGCGGCGGCCGCGGCGGATGCCGGCGCCGCCGGCCAGCCGGTCCAGCCAGCCGCGCACGGCCCAGGCGAGGGGGGCCGAGTACCAGCCGTTCTCCCCGCCGACGCCCTCGATGATCCGCCACAGCTCGGCCGGTCCGGCCTCGGTGTCCCGGGTCCGGCGGTCGGTGTACAGGCTGCCGCCGGCCCAGTCGGGGTCGGTGGGCAGCGGGTCGCTCGGCGCGCCCGGCAGGGCCGCGTTGGACCAGCGGGTGCTCACGTTGGCCTCGCGGACCCGCTTCAGGGCCAGCTCCAGGGAGCGGTCGATGCCGATCGGGTGCCCGGGAGCGTCGGGCACGTAGCGGGCGATGTCGCGGTCCTCGCAGACCACCTCGTGGCGCAGGGACTCCGCGAGCGGCCGGGCCAGGGCCGAGGGGACCGGGGTGACCAGGCCGATCCACAGGCTGGACAGCCGGGGGGTGAGCATCGGCACCCGGACGATACGGCGCGGCGGCAGCTCGGCGACGGCTGCGTACCGGTGCATCATCTGCTCGTACGTGACGACGTCCGGGCCTCCGATGTCGAAGGAGCGGTTCACGTCCGCGGGCATGCGGGCGCTGCCGACCAGGTAGCGCAGGACGTCCCGGACGGCGATCGGCTGGACCCGGGTGCCGAGCCAGCTGGGGGTGACCATGACCGGGAGCCGCTCGGTGAGGTACCGCAGCATCTCGAACGAGGCGGAACCCGAGCCGATGACCACGGCGGCCCGCAGCACGGTGGCCGGGACCGGGCCGCGCAGGAAGATCTCGCCGACCTCGGCGCGGGAGCGCAGGTGCGGGGAGAGGTCCCGGGCGGGTTCGCCGGCCGGGACCGGTCCGCCCAGGTAGACGATGCGCCGTACCCCGGCTTCGGCCGCCGCCGCTGCGAAGGTCCGGGCGGCGGCGCGGTCGCGCTCCTCGAAGCCGGGGCCGGTGGCGAGGGAGTGGACGAGGTAGTAGGCGACGTCGATGCCGCGCAGGGCGGCCTCGGTGGCGGCGGCGTCGGTGACGTCGCCCCGGACCGCCTCCGCCCGGCCGGCCCACGGGTGGTCGCGGAGCCGTTCGGGTGAGCGGGCCATGCAGCGGACGCGGTGGCCGGCGTCCAGCAGCTCGGGCACCAGCCGCCCGCCGATGTAGCCGGTGGCACCGGTGACCAGGCAGTGCAGCGGGGCCGGCGGGTCCTCGGCGCTGTGCTGGGCCCCGTCGCCGTGGGGCGCTCCGGGGGTCCGGTGGGTGTCCATGGCAGCCTCCGCTCCGGTGGGCGGCCGGATCCGCGGTCCGGTCGCGGCCGCCGCCCCCGCTCCAGCATCCCCGGACCCGCCCCGGCGTCCCAGTCGGGCGGCCCCGGGCCTGCGCGCGGCCCGGGCGGGCCGCAGGAGAGTCCGGACGGTCCCAGTGGGCCGGACGGTCCCGGTCGCGCGGACGGTCCCGGTCGGCCGGACGGTCCGGCCCGTCAGCGCGGTGCGCTGTCGTCGGCGGGGAACGCGGGACCGTGACCGGGCACGATCACGTCCGCGGCGGCCAGCACCCGCAGCCGGGAGGCCCGCAGTCCGTCGCGGTCGGGGGCCACCGGGTCCTCGGCCGGGCCGTCCGGACGCCACCACAGGTCGCCCACGAACGCCACCACGCCGTCGCCGGTGCCCGCCAGCAGGGTGATGTCCTCGGGGCTGTGCCCCGGGGTGCGGATCAGCCGCAGCGAGGGGGCGAGTTCGTAGCCCTCGGCATCGCGGTCGGTCCACTGGTCGGCCTCGTAGATCGCCTTGTGGTCGTGCACCCGGGCCCGCCCGAACAGGCCGACGTTCATGGTGTTGTCGGGGTGGTGGTGGCTGAGCACCACGTCGGTGATGTCGTCGGGCCCGAGGCCCAGTTCGGCGAGCGGGCCGAGGATGCGGTCGCGGCTCGCCACCATGCCCGGATCGATGATCACGTGGCGGTCGCCGTCGGCGACGTAGGAGACGGTGGCGGCGACTCCGGGACCGGTGGAGAGGGTGTAACCGGTGGTCAGGATCCTGTAGTCGGCGCTGCGGCCGAGCGGTGAGTCTGTCATGTCCTTGATCTTGCCGGGCGGTACGGAGGCCCACGAGTGGCACTGATGCCAGCGATCGCAGGAATCGTGCCAGAATTCGATCATGCCTCCCTTCAGGACCGTTGCCGCGTACGTCCCGCCCGGAGCGGGCATGCTGGCCGTCGGGATCGTCGCCGAGGTGTTCGCCCCGCACGGGGAGGCCGCGCCCGGCTTCGACTTCGCCCTGTGCGGCGACCGTCCGGGGACCGTCCCCACCGACGTGGGCGTGCCGATCGCGGTCGACCGGGGCCTGGACGGCCTGACCGCCGCCGATCTCGTACTGGTCCTGCCGGGGGCCGGTTTCCGCGACCCGCCGGCTCCCGCCGTGCTCGACGCCCTGACGGCCGCGCACGGGCGCGGAGCGCTGATCGCCGCCCATTGCGTCGGCGCGTTCACGCTCGCCGCCGCCGGTCTCCTCGACGGCCTGCGGGCCACCACCCACTGGCGGTTCGCCGGGCTGCTGGCCCGCACCCATCCGCGGGTCACCGTCGAGCCCGATGCCCTGTACCTGGACGAAGGGCGGATCAGCACGGGCGCCGGCGCGGCGGCGGGCTTCGACCTGTGCCTGCACCTGCTCCGGCGTGAGCACGGGGCGGCGATGGCCAACACCATCGCCCGCGACATGGTGCTGCCCTCGCACCGCGACGGCGGGCAGACCCAGTACCTGGCCGCCCCCGTCCCCGAGGACGGCCGGGACGGGCCCCTCGCCGAGGTGCTCGCCTGGGCCCGCGAGCACCTCCACGAGCCCCTTCCGGTCGCCGAGCTGGCCCGCCGAGCCATGATGAGCAAACGCTCCTTCGCCCGCCGCTTCGCCGCTGCCACCGGGACCACCCCGCACGCCTGGCTGCGGGAACTGCGGCTGAGCGGCGCCGAGGAGCTGCTGGAGACGACGGACCTGCCGGTCGAGGAGATCGCCCGCAGGGTCGGCTACGGCAGCGCGGCGGTGCTGCGTGAACAGTTCGTCCGCCGCCGGGGAGTCCCGCCGCGTGCGTACCGCCGCGCCTTCACCCGCGCCTCCGGGCCCTCCGACCGGGCCCGCGGCAGCCTCCCCGATCGGGGGTAGCGACCGGGGCAAACGGCCCCCGCGATGATTTCCCCGTGTGCGGGCGGTCTACAGGAGGAGGGGAAGGAGACCGCCATGGCAGCGAACGAACCCGCAGCACCCGCGGGGCCCTCGGGGGGACCCCCGGAACGGCCCGCCACGGAGCTCGACGCCCGCTACAGCTCCGCGCTGAACCCCCGGCCGGGGGCCGAGGACGTCACCCCCACCCAATGGGCCGAGGCCCGGCGGCGGATGGGTGCCGCCGAGATCTTCTGGCTGACCACGGTGCGCCCCGACGGACGGCCGCACATCACTCCGGTGATCGCCGCCTGGCACGACGGGGCGCTGTACTTCTCCACGGGCCCGGCGGAACAGAAGGCCAGGAACCTGGCCCATGACGGGCACTGCGCGCTGACCACCGGGGCGAACTCGCTCACCGAGGGCCTCGATCTCGTGGTCGAGGGCCTGGCCGAGCGCGTGGCCGACCGGGCGCTCCTGGAGGAGGTGATCACGGCCTACGCGACCAAGTACGGGCACCACGTCACCTCGCCCGAGGGGACGTTCCACGGCATCGGGGACGCGCTCCGGAAGGGTGACGCCGTGGTGTTCGGGGTGCGGCCGGTCACCGCCTACGGGTTCGGGCGGGACGACGGCGTGTACTCGCACACGCGGTGGACGTTCTGACCGGTCGTCCGGGCTACCCGGCGGGGCGTGCCCGGGGAGCCTCCACCGTCAGGGTGCGCGGCGGTGCCGCGGGAGCGCCGTGGGCGGTGGGCAGGTGGAGCGGCGCGCGACCCGGGGTGAGGGAGCCCAGGACGCGCGGGCCCGCCGCGCCGGTGCACTCCGGCAGGGTGCCCGGCAGGCCGTGCAGGGTGAGGTAGCCGAGGACGGCGAAGGCGTACGCCTCCTTGGCCGCTTCGGGCAGCCCCAGGGCCTCCTGCGAGGTGCGGAGCCGTACCGCAGGGCCGAGTTCCCGGCCGAGCGCCGCCATCAGGGCGGGGTTGCGGGTGCCGCCGCCGGAGGCGAGGACTTCGGAGACCCCGTAGGGGCGGAGCGCGTCGGCGACGGTGCGGGCGGTGAGCCGGGTGAGGGTGGCGAGGACGTCGGGCGCCGGGAGCGGGCCGGTGGCGTCGAGGGCGGCCCTCAGGTAGCCGGCGTGGAAGAGCTCCCGGCCGGTGGTCCTGGGGACCGGCAGGCCGTAGTACGGGTCGGCCAGCAGCCGGTCGAGCAGCGGCCGGTGGACGGTGCCGCGGGCGGCGAGGCGCCCGTCGGCGTCGTGGTCGAGGCGGCCGTCGGTGAGGGCGCGGGCGGCGGCGTCGAGGAGGGCGTTGCCGGGTCCCGTGTCGAAGGCCGCGCGGGTGCCGGCCGGGGTCAGGACGGTGGCGTTGGCGATGCCGCCGAGGTTCAGCGCGGCCGGTGTGCCGGGCCGCCCGCGCAGCAGCATGCAGTCGACCAGGGAGACGAGGGGGGCGCCCTGGCCGCCGGCGGCGACGTCGCGGGTGCGGAACCCGGAGACGACGGGGAGGCCGGTGGCCTCCGCGATCCAGGCGGGTTCGCCGATCTGCAGGGTGCCGTGGACCCGGCCCGCGTCCGCCCAGTGGTAGACGGTCTGGCCGTGCGAGGCGACCAGGTCGGCGCGTCCGCCGCACAGTTCGCGGTCGGCGCGGGCGGCGAGGCGGGCGAAGGACTGCCCGATGCGGGTGTCGAGGCGGCAGACGTCGGCGAGGGTGGTGCGGCCCGGTGGCAGCGCGGCCGCCAGGTCCCGGCGGAGCCGGTCGTCGTACGGCTCGCTGACCATGCCGAGCGGGGTCAGGTGGAGGGTGTCTCCGCGGCGGGTGAGGCGGGCGGCCGCGGCGTCGACGGCGTCGCAGGAAGTGCCGGACATCAGGCCGATGACGGTCATCGGCGGCGAGGAGGACTCGGTGGCGGGGGCGGGAGCAGGAGGGGTGGCAGGGGCCGGAGCAGCCGGAGGGGCCGGTGGGGTGGGGCGGGTCATCGCAGGGGCCTCCGGTGGTCGTCGGGGCGCAGGGTGAGGAGGGCGGGGACGGCCGCCGCGCAGGCCCCGGCCGCGTAGAGGGCGGGGACGTCCGGGTTGCCGGTGTGACGTACGAGGGCGGTGACGATCAGTCCGGCGCAGCCGGAGAAGACGGCGTTGGAGAGGGCGTAGGCGAGGCCGAGTCCGGTGCTGCGGACACGGGTGGGGAACATCTCGGCGAGCAGGGCGGGGCCCGGACCGGCCGACAGCGCGACCGTCGCACCGGCCGCGACCAGCAGGGCCGCCTTGGCCACGATCGGGACGGCGGGGTCGCGCAACCGGTGCAGGAACGGTACGGCGAGCAGGACGACCAGGAGGCCGCCGGTGACCATGACGGCCCGCCGACCGACGCGGTCGCTGAGCGAACCGGCGGGGAGGACTGCGGCGGCGAAGCCCGCGTTGGCCAGGCAGGTGGCGATGAGGGCGTGCCGGAAGGAGACGCCGAGGGTGGCCTGGAGGTAGGAGGGCAGGACGACGAGGAAGGTGTAACCGGCCGCGGACCAGCCCATGATCCGGGCGACGCCGAGGGGGACGGCGTAGGCCGTGCGGAGCTCGCGGGGGGTGGCGGGACCGAGGGGGGTGAGGGGGGTGAGCGGAGTGAGGGCGTGCGGGTCCGGCTCGGGCAGGCGCAGCCGGAGCCACAGGGCCACCGCGCCCATCGGGAGGGCGAGGAGGAAGGGGACGCGCCAGCCCCAGGCGTGGAGGGCGCTCTCGGAGAGGACGGTCGCCAGGCCGGCGGCGGCGCCGGCTCCGGCGAGGAGGCCGAGCGCGACGGTGAAGGACTGCCAGGCGCCGTGCCGGCCCCGGCGGCCCGCGGGGGCGCTCTCGGTCAGGATGCTGACGGCTCCGCCGAACTCGCCCCCCGCGGAGAGCCCCTGGAGGGCACGCAGCAGGGTCAGCAGCCAGGGCGCGGCGACACCGATCGTGGCGTACGCGGGCAGCATCCCGATCAGTGCGGTCGCACCGCTCATCAGGCAGACCGAGGCGATCAGTGCGGGGCGGCGCCCGGCCCGGTCGGCGAGCCGCCCGAAGAGCAGCGCGCCGAGGGGCCGGAAGAAGAAGGCCACGGCGAAGGCGGCGTAGGTCCCGATGAGCGCCCCGGTGCGGTCGCCCCCTTCGGGGGTGAAGAACCGGGCGGCGATGACGGTCGCGAAGGCGCCGTAGACGCCGAACTCGTACCACTCCACGAAGTTGCCGACGGAGGCGGCGACGAGGGAACTCCGGGCCTGCCGGTTCCGCGCGGGCGGTGCGGTGGGCGGGGTCGGCGGGGGCGGTACGGCGGGCCGGTGCTTCGGGCCGGCTTCGGATCGGGACACAGGGGGTGGCTGCCCCCGGCCCGCGCACGGGATGCGCGCAGGGACCGCGGTTCAGCGGATCGGGCGCACCGGACGGCCCCGGCGCGGACCGTGACGGGAAGCCGCCGCTGCCCGGGCGCGCAGCGGGGACGACCCGACGGGATGCCACACGGACGTCCGGCCGTGAGGCTTGGGCAGGGAGCCCGGACGGGAGGCAGGGGCAGCAGCCGCAGGCATGATGCACGGACGGGAGGCACGGGCAGGAGCCTCGGACACGGCACCCGGGCGCGAGGCACGGGTGGCGTGTTGCGGGCGGCGGGCCGCGCCCGCCGGCGGGACGGTGGTCAGAGGGTGGCCATCAGGCCGTTGAGCGGGGCCGGTATGCGGTCGGGGTCGAGCGCCTCCACGAGTACGCGGCCGTAGTGGATCTTGCGGCCCTTCTTGGTGCCGAGGAAGCGCTTGATCTGCTGCCGCGGGGTACGGCCCTGCTGTGCGGGCTGCCGGAGGAAGGTCCGCAGCGCGCGCACGTCGCCCTCCTCCTCGATGAGTTCCTGCACCCTCGTCACACCCAGGGCGCGGATCAGTTCGTCCTCCAGGTCCGCCGTGCAGACGAAGAACTCCTGCCCGGCGGCTCCGGCCCGCTCCCAGCCCCGGGCGTAGTAGCCCTGCTCCGCCTCGTCGCACAGACCGGTGAGGCGCAGCCCCAGACCGGAGGGCCCCAGGAGGCCGGCGAAACGCCCGACGCTCATCGCGCCGCCGATCGACAGGACGCACACCCCTTCGGCGGCCAGGTCCCGGCCGCGGCGCGCGGCGAGCGCGTCGACCGCCGCGACGTCGCTGGCCCCTTCGAGCAGGACGGCCGTACGGACGGACAGCCGTGCGGCGAGCCCGCCCGGGGCATCGGGCGAGGGCGCGAGCAGGGGTTCGAGCGGGGGTTCGGGCGGGTCACCGGCCGCCCACGCGGTGACCGCTCGCCTGAAGGACTCCATGTCAGTCATGGGGCGAGTCTTCGGGCTCCCGGGCCGCCGTGCCAGGCATTTTCTCCCCGGCGCCGTCAGCGGCGGGGGGACGGGACCAGGCGCATCAGCGTGTGCAGGACGGCGTCGACGGTGTCGTGGGCCGGTTCGTCGGCGACATGGGTGAGCAGCCGGGCCAGGGTGCGCAGCAGCGGGGGCGAGGCCATGACGCGCGGATGGAGGATCGGGCGGTAACCGTACCGGGCCAGGACGAGGTCACCGGCGAGGCTGCCGAGGCGGTAGTAGCGTCCCCAGCGGCGGCGGATCTCGGCCGGGTACTGCTCCAGCGCCCGTTCCCGCCGGGGGCCGGCCGGGCGGGCCAGGGCCAGGGCGATGGTGTCCGCGGCCACTTCCGCGGCTTCCATCGCCTGGGCGATGCCCTCACCGCTCCACGGGCTGACCATGCCGGCGCTGTCCCCGACCAGCAGCAGCCCGCGGCGGTACTGCG
Source organism: Streptomyces sp. NPDC089799 (assembly GCF_040684755.1). Classification (NCBI taxonomy): domain Bacteria; kingdom Bacillati; phylum Actinomycetota; class Actinomycetes; order Kitasatosporales; family Streptomycetaceae; genus Streptomyces; species Streptomyces sp. NPDC089799. The sequence continues at coordinate 100,398 of NZ_JBFBGR010000011.1, forward strand.
GCCGCCGGTTCAGGCCCATCGGCAACGGGGCGCTGCGCAGCGGGGATTCGGCGTTCTCCTCCTCGATCCCCCACTCCGCGGGCAGGCGCGGCAGCCAGTGCTCCAGCGCCGCGCGCAGGTCCACCGGCCGGCGCCGGCGCTGCGGCAGGGCGCCGAGGCCGACGTTGACCCGGCCGTCCCCGAGGGGGAAGACCCAGCCGTACCCGGGCAGGTCCAGCCCGGTCTGCGGGCAGCGCAGATCGGCCCAGAGTTCCAGGTACGGGTCATGGGTGCGGGTCTGGCTGCGGTAGTAGCGGCGGGCGGCCGCGGCCACCGGCCGGTTCGCGTCCCGGGCGAGTCCCAGGGCCACCGCGGTGCGCGCGGAGGCGCCGTCGGCCGCGACGACGATCGGGGCCCGGTAGCGGACGGGCTCGCCGTCCGGGCCGCGGGTCGCGGTCACCCCCGTGATGCGTCCGGCGCGGTCGGTCAGCGGCCCGGTCACCTTCACCCGGGTGCGCAGGCGCGCTCCGGCAGCGGCCGCGTGGGAAGCGAGCAGGTCGTCGAAGTCGTGCCGGCTGCGGGTGAGCCCGAAGTCGGGAAGGCTGCCCAGCTGCGGCCAGTCGAGCTCCACCCGGTTGCCCTCGCACACCCACCGCATCCCGCGGTTGCGCATCCAGCCCGGCGCGTCGATGTCCACGCCCATGCGCACCAGCTGGGCCACGCCCCGCGGGGTCAGCCCGTCCCCGCACGCCTTCTCGCGGGGGAAGGCGCTCTTCTCCAGCAGCAGCACGTCCAGCCCGGCACGCGCGAGGTACACGGCGGCGGCGGAGCCGGCCGGCCCCGCCCCCACCACGATGACCTGCGCCTCTTCCTCCCGCCCGGCCTCGGGCCCGGCCGGGGCCGAAGGGCTGCCGGCGGGGGTGGGGGCGGGGTCGGAGTCACCGCTCACGTCATCACGCTTGGTGGTCACCCCATCACTATCCCACCACGGGGGTCGGGCCACGCCCGTCCCGGGACGTCCGCGCCGAGTGGGCGGGTACGGCCGGGGCGGGGGCGGCGGCCGTGGCGGGGGCAGCAGCGGCGGCGGGGGCAGGAGCGGTGGCGGCGGGGCCGGTGTCCGGTCGGCCCTGCCTCAGCTCGGCGAGCAGTTCGTTCCGGCCCGCCAGCATCTCGGTCAGGATGCGGCGTGCGGCGCGCAGCAGGTCCGCCACGTCACCGCCGGCCAGGGCGTAGGTGACCGTGGAGCCCTCACGGGTGGACACGACGATCCCGGAGCGGCGCAGGACGGCGAGCTGCTGGGAGAGGTTGGACGCCTCCACGTCGATCTGGGCCAGCAGGTCCCGGACGGGCAACGGGCCGTCCTGGAGGAGTTCCAGGACGCGGATGCGGACCGGGTGTCCGAGCATCCGGAAGAACTCGGCCTTCGCCTGGTACAGCGGCACCTGCATACCCACGACGCTCCTGCTGCTCCTCGGACCGTTGCCACGGCCGCGCCGCTGCAGCGGCACGGCCTCCCCCTCCATCGTCCCGTCCGGTCGGCCCGCCCACACCCGAAGTTGACCGGTTTTGGATGTGTCGAGTTGAAGATGTCTTCAACTCAAGGGCGTGCGTCGTCCCGTCGGAATGCCGCGACTAGACCTCCAGCTCCCCCTCGATGCGGCGCAGCTGGTGACGGGCCATCGCGAGGTTGGAGTTCCCCTTGTCCAGGACGAGGTAGAGGAACAGTCCGTTGACGCTGCCGCCGCGCAGCACCCTGATCAGGTGGTACTGGGTGCCCAGGGTGATCAGCAGGTCCTCCAGGTCGTCCTGGAGACCCAGCATTTCCATGGTGCGGACCTTGGCACGGATCACGTCCGTGTTGCCGGCCGCGGCCACCATCAGGTCCAGGTCCTTGCCGCCGCCCAGCGTGCCCAGGGCCATGCCGCTGGTGTAGTCCACCAGCGCCACCCCCAGCGCGCCGTCGATCGAGGTCATCGCTTCCTTGAGCGACACTTCCACGTTGGCCATGGCCGTCCTCCGCACTGCGTCTGCCGTATCCGGCGTATCCGGCGCCGGATCTTCCGTACCGGGACGCTACCGATCCCCCGGCGCCGGACGGCCGGTTCCGCAGATTCGGCGAAAAACGATCGGCGCGGGGTCGGGACGCGACGCAGGCGGCGCGGAAAGCGCCGTCCGCGGCGACGGATCGGCATGATCCGGTCAGTCTGGATGTCCGTCAGGTGAACCCTGCGCGGCTGACGCAGGGTCACCGGCCCACGTCGGAGCGTTTTCACGGGGTGGCGGGCCGCGTCCGGGTCCGCGCCCCGCGGGGCGCGACTCCCGCCTGAGCTGCCCGAACGACCATTCGTACGCCGATAATCGAACCGACTGTCCGTAAATCGGTCATCGATGTGCGCATGCCCTTCGCACTCTGCAGACTCGGCGGCATCCAGGCGGCATTGCAAGGGCAACCGCCGCCTCCGTCCTTTGAATCGAAAGAGAGTTCTGCCGTGCGTCACCGTATTGCCGCCGTCTCCTCCGCCGCCCTGCTGATCCTGGCCGGTGCCACGGGCGCCGCGGAGGCCCGACCCGCGAGCCTCTACGCCCCGTCCGCCGTGGTGCTCACCTTCGGCCACGGCGAGGACGGCTCCTCCGCCGTACGGGCCGCCACCCTCAGCTGCGCGCCCGCCGCCCGGGGCACCCACCCCGACCCCCAGGCCGCCTGCGCCTCCCTCACGGCCGCCGCCGGTACGCTCGACGCCGTCCTGGCCTCCCCCGACCCGGACCGGGCCTGCCCGATGCACTACGACCCCGTCACCGTCACCGCGGACGGCGTCTGGCAGGGGAGCCGCCTCTCCTGGAAGCACACCTTCCCCAACGCCTGCGCCATGTCCGCGACCCTCAACGGCAACGCGCTGTTCTCGTTCTGACGCCCTGACCGGACCGGGCCCCTCCGTGCGGGGGGCCCGTTGTCGTTCCCCCTTTCCCCACCGCTGCCGCCGTTGTCGGTGGGTCCCGCTACTGTCCCCTCATACCGCAGGTCAGGGGGCTTTCACCGCCCCCGTTTCGGCCTGCGTGAAATCTGGTCGGGCACCATGAGGGGGCAGTAGGGATGGGCTGGCTGTCAGCGGGCGAAGGGTACGAAATCGCCTTGTCGGAGGGTCGGGTGGCGGCACGCGCCACCACCGGGCGGGCAGCGGGGCGGCAGTTGAAGACGCTGCCCCGGGCGCTGCGGGACAACCCCGAGGTGGACCGGCTGCGCCGGCTCGCCGAGTGGCTGGACCGGCACGCGGCCGCGTGCGTCGCGCAGGTGGACGCCTGGATGGTGTCCTCGCTGCCGGTGCCGACCGCACTGCTCGCCCGGGTCTGGCCGGACGAGGCGTGGCAGGGCGCGCTCCGCGACATCGCGGTGGTCGGCGAGGACCCGGACGAGGTGGGCTTCCTGCGGGACGCCACCGCCTCCGGTGAACTGCGGGTGGTCAATCTCGACGGCGAGACCGTCCGGCTGTCCGCGCCCCGTGTGCTGCTGCCGCACCCGGTGCTGCTGCCCGACCTGGACGACGTACGCGAGTTCGCGGCGGAGCTGGGCATCGTGCAGGGGGTCGAGCAGATCCACCGGGCCACCTGGCGCAAGCCGGAGGACGTCGCGGCCGACACCACCGAGGTCCGGGAGTTCGCGGGCGGCTCCTACCCCAACCGGTTCCGGCTCGCGGCCCGCGCGACGGCGCTGGGCTACCGGGTGTCCGGCGGGTACGCCACCTGCCCGGTGCGCGATGCCGGGCGCGCCCTGACGGCCGCGGTGTGGATCGGCGAGCCGTACTGGGACGGGGACTCCGTGACGGGGGCGCTGTCCTGGCAGGACGAGGAGGGCCGCGCGGCCGCGCTGCGCGAGGTCGGACCGGTGGCCTGGTCCGAGGGGATGCGGATGGCCGCCGCGCTGTACGCCGGCCGCACGATCGAAGAGGGCGGGAACGAGCGATGACGACCACCACACCGACGAGCACCACCACGGGGATGAGCACCACCGCACCCGCGGCCGCACCCACCGAGGCCGCGCTGCTGGTCCGGGCGGGCGCGGTGCTGCCGCCCGGCACCGAGGGCGCCGGTCCCGGCGCGGTCGACCTCACCGCCCGCACCTACCGGCACCCCGGTCTGCCCGAGGGCCGTGTCGTGGTCCGGCTCGCGGCGGCCGAACTGGGCGCGGCCGAGGACCTCGCCGCCGGCTTCCTGGGGCTGGTGCCCGACGGCGAGCCGGCCGTGGTCGGCCTCGGCCTCCGCCGGGCCCTCGGCTTCGCCGAGTGGGTGCTCGTCCACCACCCGCAGGACGGCCACCACGCCCTGGCGCTCGTACCGGAGCTGGAACGGGTGGCCCACCGGGCCAAGTCCAAGCCCAAGGCGGCCCTGGAGTCCTGCCACGAGCTGGCGGGGCGGCTGGCGGCGGCCGTACCGCACTTCCTGCCCGTCTTCTACGAGGAGACCGCCCGGATCTTCCTGTCGGTGGAGAACCCCACCTACGCGGCGCAGCTGTTCACCCGGGCCCGCAAGAGCGAGGCCGCCCACGGTCTGACCGTGGACGACGACCGGCTCGACGCCGTGTTCCTGGAGTTCGCCCTCGCCGGAGCACTGCCGGTGCGGGTGCTCACCTCGTACGCCAAGGAGCTGGAACTGAGGCTGCCCGCGGCCGAGGCGTACGCGCGCTACCTGCGCCTGTGCCTGCGCCGCACGGCGGGCGGCATGGTGCCCTCCGCCCAGGTCGCCCCCGCGCTGCGCCGCCTGGCGCGCTCGGCCGGACTCGACGCCGATCGGGCCGAACAGGACTACCTCGCCGAACTGCTGACGCTGCCCGCGACCCTGCGCGCGGCCGCCGGCTGGTGGCGGACCCACCGGCCGGCCCTGGTCGGACTGGCCCGCCGGGAGCCCGCCGTGCGCGGCGCCCTGCTGTCCCTGACCCCGCAGAACGAGGACTCGGGCGGCGCCGAGCTGTCGGACCTGTGGCTCCGCATCCTGGAGGAGTCGGGCGCCACCGCCGGACTGGTCTCGCCGACGGTGTCCCCCGAGGAGCGCAGCGCCGACGGCACCGCAGGCTGGCTGGAACGCTTCCACGCCGCCCGCCACCGGGGCTGGGGGCAGCGGCCGGCACTGCCGCTGCTGCTCGACGTGGTGGAGCGGTGCGCGGACCGGCTCCGTGCCGAACTGGCCGAACCCGGCCGGGAGCAGGGGCTGCGCATCGGCGTGCAGGACGTCGACCTGCTCGACCTGCTGCTCTCCCTCGGCCTGCCGGTGGCCGCTCCGGCGGAGGAGGACGCACTCAACCTGGACGTGTGGGCGCAGGGCGAGGAGCGCCGCGACCTGCTGGCGCTCGCCGCCGACGAGCGTTTCCGGCCCGCCTTCTCCCGTGCCGCGAACGGCTTCCACGACACCGACCCGAGCAAGTCCGTGGTGCGGCGGCTGGCCGCTGCCGCCGGCGGCCGCCCGATGCTCGCCGAATGGGTGCGCGGGGTGGCCCGGGCCTCCGCCGGCACCGGCCTGCCCACGTACCCGCAGGCCGTGCACCGGCTGACCTGGCTGCCCGCCGAGGCGCTCGTCCTGGCCGAGGAGGAGGTGGCCGCCGCGGCCGCCACCGACCTCGGGGCGCTGCTGGCCCGCACCCTGCGCGGCGGTCTCTTCGAGGAACTGGCCTGGCCCGCCTGGGAGGAGGCGCTCGCCGAGCTGGACACCGAGCGCGGCGACAACGACCTCATGGTGGTCAGTGCCTGGCCGCACCTGATCGTGGCGAACCAGCGGCAGGTCCGGGTCATCGACGCCCACTCCACGGTGCTCGTCCACGACCTGCGCATCCCCGGCACGGACCGGCGCACCACCGGCTTCCACTACGTCGACGGCGCGCTGCTGGTCTGCTGGCGCTCCTGGCACGGCGGCGGCGGCGCCCAGGGCTACTGGCACACCGACCCCGACCACGTGTTCACGGTGGACACCGGCCGGCAGGCGTGGCGCCTGTCCCTCCAGCACATCGGCCTGCCGCTGTCCGGCGGCGGCCTGGCCACCGGCGGAGGCGTGCTCCACCGGGGCGACACCCGGCTGCCGGACGAGCGGGTGATCATCTCCGACGGCCCGTCGTTCTGGGCCTGGCACGACGAGGGGGCCGAGCACGGCTGGGCGGAGTACGACCCGGCCTCCGGCACCACCGGGCGGCGTTCCCTGCCCGGGTTCCTCACCGATGCCCTCCGGGGCCGCCCCGGGGGCAGCACGCTGTCCGAGCAGGACAGCTGGCTGCGCCCCGCCCCCGCCGTCGAGGGCTCGGTCCTCGGCGGTCCCGTGCACGGCCTGCTCGGCTGGCGCGCGGTGCGCCTGCCCGGCGGGGGCTGGCTGGCCGGCGACACCGCGGGCCGGGAGGTGTCCGTACCGGAGGGCGACGACGGAGCACCGCTGGCGGCGCTGGTGTTCCCGGGCGACGACCGCCCGCGGGCGCTGTCCTCGAACTGGAACTCCTTCCGGATCACCGACCCTGACGGTGCGGTCACCGCGGAGGCCCCGAGCCGTACGTATCGCGGCTCCACCGCGCAGGGGCACCGGCTGCCGCCCGCCGACCACTGGTTCTGCCTGCGTCCGCGCGACACCGGCGGCTCGTCGCTGCTGCGCGGGGTGGACCGGGACACGGCGGCCGCGCTGCTGGCCTCGGCCGCCGGCGCCACCCCCGAAGAGCTCCCCGCGCTGGTGCGGGCCGCGCTGCCGCGGATCACCGACGACGTGCTGGTCCGGGGCATCGCCCGCGCGGTCCGTTCCGCCCTCGCTCAGCGGTCCACCCAGGAGGCGATCACCGAGCGCCTGGCCCGTGCGGTGCGGGGCGGCGCGGCCGAGACGGCGCCGCGGGGTCCGGCGGACGTGGTCCTGCTTCCCGCCCTGGACGGCCTGACCGGGACGGTCGGCTACCGCTGGGGCGGCCGGAACCAGGAGGGGGACTACGCCTGGCAGGCGCTGGCCGCAGTGGCCGCGGCGGGCGCGGACACCGGGGCGACGGCCGAACCCGGCCGGCTGCACTGCGAGACGCCCTCGCTCCCGCACACCAACGTGCCGTGGACCCGGCTCCTGGAACGGCCCGCCGCCCTGGCCTACCGCGCGGTCGCCGCGACCACCTCCGAGGAGGACCGCGAGGCGCTCCTCGCGCTGCTGGGGCGGATCGACGGGCTCGGTGTGACGTCCGGGGCCGGCCGGTGGCGCCGGGTCACGCTCCACCTGACGGACCGTGCGCTGCGCAAGCCGGACGGCACCGACCACCACGTCCACCACCGCGGCGTCCTTCCGCTCGGCGGCGGGGCCCTGCTCGCCACGGACGGCTTCTGCGACCGCCGCGGCGACGGCTTCGAGGTCGAGGGCCTCCAGTACGACCCCGCGGGCCTGTTCGCGGTGCCCGCGCCCTACACCCCGGTCCGGCACCGGCCGCTCGGCGATCCCGCGCTCGTCGACGGCTGGACGACCCGCTTCCTGGACGAAGCCGCCGGGCGTGGCCCGGTGCCCTGGCGGCCCGGGGCCGCCGAGGAGTTCGCCCGGCTGACCGGCGCGTCCGGCACCATGGCGCGGCTGGTCCTCGCGGGCCTGCCCGGCGTGGACTCGTACGAGCACGGCTTCCTCACCGCGGAACAGCGGGCGGCCCTGGAGGTCAAGGCGAGCGAGGCGGCCGTGGCCCGTGACGAGCTGAAGGCGCTGGCCCCCGAGCTCCGCCGGGAGCTGGTCGCGGCGCTGCTGCCCGCCGATCCGGCCCGCCTGTGGACGGACGGGCCGGACGCGGCCGCCGCCGCGGAGGTGTGGAACCTGCGGGTCGGCCGCCGGGTCGCCGTGCCCGAGTGGCTCACGGTCGAGGCCCACCGCGGGGTCAGGACCACCTGGCCCGTCCTGCGTTCCCTGCCCGCCGTCCTCGATCCGGCCTCATCTCCGGCCCTGAGCACCGATGTGCCCTGGGAGGTCAAGGGGGACCGGGTGGAGCCGCGGGACTCGACCGGCGAGGCCTTCACCGCGGACGTGCTGACCGGTTCCGTGGCCATGCTCGCCTGGCTGGCCCACCGGCTGCCGGCCGGCGACCCGGTGCGCGCCCTGCTGCCGTCGGCGCTCGCCGCGATCCGCAAGCGGCTCCTCGCCCCGGAGCTGATGATGGTGGTCGGCTGGTACGTCGACCTGGACGACTTCCGCAAGGCCGCCGGGGCGCCGACGCGTACGGACGGGCTGTACGAGCAGTACGGAGCCGTGGTGCTGCCCACCCATGACGGGCGGCCCGTGCCCGCGGTGCGCCCGGCACTGCTGGACTCGGCCGGCCGCGACCCGTACCTGCCGCTGCTGCGCGGGGCCGCCCAGCACCCCTTCCCGGTGGAGGCGGCGCTGCAGGTCGCGCACGACGGGCGCTTCGCGGCGCTGCTGGCCGATCCGGGGGCCCCGGGCGGCACGGCGGCAGGCGTGGCCGGGGGCGGGGATACGGCGGGTGCGGCGGGTGCCGAGGGCACCTGGTGGCCGCAGGATCCGACCCGTTCGGTGCCGGAGCTGGTGGCCGAGGCGGCGGGGGCGTACGGCCTGGGTGCCGATGCCGCCGCCCTGTACCTGATGCTGCTGGCCATGCCCGACCCCACCGACCGCAACACCGCCCGGTGGACGGGCTGGAAGCCGGCCCGGCTGAAGGCGGCCCGTGCCGAACTGGGCGCCACCGACCTCGTGGTGGCCGCGAGCCGCACCCGGGCCGGGCGCGGCCTGTTCCTGCCCGGCGGCTGGATCGAGACGGCCTCCCCGGTGCTTCCGCTGGAGCAGTGGAAGGCGCCGATGTACGAGGACCTGCTCGCCGACCGGACGGCGCTGCTCGGGGTGCTGGTGCCCACCGAACCCGCCGACGCGCTCTACCGCAGGGCCTGGGAGCGGGTCCGCGGGGGCGACGTACCGCGCTTCTCCGAGCTGAAGGTACGGCGCGTCAGGCGCCGCTGAGGCGGACGGCCACGGCTCCGCCGCCGGTGCCTCCCGCCCCGGGCCGCCCGCTTGCGGGGCGGCCCGGGGCGGGGGGCCACGCGGCCGCTGCGCCGCCGCCCGTGCCCCCGCCCGCTCACCTGCCGGTGCCACACCGCACCGCTCCCCCCTTTCCACGGAACTCTTTCAAGGACACCCGATGACCGTCACCGAGCAGCCTTCCACCGCACCCGCCGCCCGGCAGGTGCGTCCCGCCGAGGAGCGGTACGCCGCCGAACTGGCCTTCCTCGCCGCCCAGGACACCGGTCCCCGCCCGCCCGGCTGGGCGCTGACCCCGCGGGCCGTCGTCACCTTCGTGTGCGGCAGTGGCGGCGAGGAACTCGCCCTGGCCGAGCCCCACGACGGCCTGCCCGCCAGGCTGGCCGTCACCCCCAAGTTCGTCGGCGAGCGAGCCCTCGTCGAGCGCTGCGTGGTCACCCTGGCCGGAGAACGCGGCCTGCTGCTCGTCGGCGAGCCCGGCACGGCCAAGTCCATGCTCTCCGAGCTGCTGTCGGCCGCCGTCTGCGGGACGTCGTCCCTCACCGTCCAGGGCACCGCCGGCACCACCGAGGACGCCTTCCGGTACGGCTGGAACTACGCCCTGCTGCTCGACCGCGGCCCCACCCCGCAGGCCCTGGTCGACTCCCCCGTGCTCACGGCCATGCGCACCGGGCGGGTCGCCCGGGTCGAGGAGATCACCCGCTGCCTGCCCGAAGTCCAGGACGCCCTGGTGTCGATCCTCTCGGAACGGCGGGTCAGTGTGCCCGAACTGGCCGCGACCGAGGACGCGGCGGTCAGTGCGGCCCCCGGCTTCACCGTCATCGCCACCGCCAACCTCCGCGACCGCGGGGTCTCCGAGATGTCCGCCGCCCTCAAGCGGCGCTTCAACTTCGAGACCGTCCAGCCCATCGCGGACGCCGATGCCGAGGCCGCGCTGATCCGCCGTCAGGCAGTGGCCGCGGTGCAGCGCGCGGGTGCCGGTTTCGGCGTCGACGACGCGGTGCTGGACGCGCTCGTGACCGTCTTCCGCGACCTGCGGTCCGGGCGCTCCGCCGAAGGCTGGGACGTGGAGCGGCCGGGCACGGTGATGTCCACCGCGGAGGCGGTGCAGGTGGCGACCTCGCTCGGGGTCGCCCACGCCTACCTGCCGGCCGGCGATGTGCTGGACCTGCTGCCGGGACATCTGCTCGGCGTGGTCCGCAAGGACGACCCCGCCGACCACGACCGGCTGCTGGGCTACTGGGACGGCCCGGTCAGGCGCCGTGCCGAGGAGGGTTCGGCGATGTGGCGCCGGCTGTGGGACCTGCGCGGGAGCCTGCGGTGACGAACGGAACCAACAACGGCACGAGCATCGGTTCGAGTAGCGGTTCGAGTACCGGATCGAGCACGGGCCCGGGCGCCGTACCGGCCACCGTGCCGACCACCCTGTCCACCGCCGTGCCGAGTGCCGGTCCGGCGGGCGCCGGGGGGCCGGCGGGAGCCGACCCGCGTGCGGCCGTGGACCTGCTGGGCGCGTCCCGGGAGCCGTTCCTGCTGGGCGTACGGCACCACAGCCCGGCCCTGGCGGCGGTGACGCCCGCGCTGCTGGACGCCTCGGGCGCCGACGTGGTCTGCGTCGAACTGCCCGCCGACTTCCAGGACTGGCTTCCGCACCTGGCGGACCCGGAGACCACGGCCCCCGTGGCACTGGCGGCCGCCGGCGCCGACGGGCGGCTGGCCTTCTACCCCTTCGCGGACTTCTCCCCGGAGCTGGCGGCGATCCGCTGGGCCCGGGAGCACGAGGTCGAAGTCCTCTGCTGTGACCTGCCGTTGGGGGACCCCGGCTGGTCTCCGGCAGAGGCGCCCGAGTGCCCGGCACCCGCGACCCCTGCGCCGGATGTCCCGGCACGGACGGCGGACGTACCGGCCGTGGGTGCCGCTGCCGGGCGCTCCTTCGCCGAGGCACTCGCCTCGGCCGGCACGGGGCGCGACGGCGAGGACCTGTGGGACCGTGCCGTGGAGGTGCTCGCCCCCGGCTGCCCGCCGGAGGCGGTCCGCCGGGCCGCGCTCGGCGTGGGCTGGGCGCTGCGCCGGGACGCCGAGGGCCGGGACGGCGTACCGTCCACGGACCTGGCCCGCGAGGCGCACATGCGCCGGGTGATCCACGGCGCGGCGTCCTCGGGGCGTACGGTCGCGGCCGTCGTGGGAGCCTTCCACGCCCCGGTGCTGACGGCACACGTGCCGGCGGATGCCCCGCTGACGGATCCGTCGGCGACGGCGCCCGCGGAGACGGAGCCCGCGGTGACCTCGCTCGTCGCCTACTCCTCCGATCTGCTGGATTCCCGTTCGGGCTACCCGGCCGGCATCCGGGATCCGCTCTGGCAGCAGGCCGTGCTGGGTGCGGGCGGGGATCCCGAGCGGGTGCGGGAGGCCGCCGCGCTCGCGGTGACCGGTGTGTGCCGGGAGTTGCGCGGGGCCGGGCACACCGCGGGCACCGGGGAGGCCGCGGAGACCCTGCGGCTGGCCGGGGACCTGGCCCGGCTGCGCGGGCTGCCCGCCCCCGGCCGGGGCGAACTTCTGGAGGCCGTCACGACCGTGCTCGGCCAGGGCGAACCCCTGGGCCGCGGCCGGGCGCTGGCCCGCGCGCTGGACACCGTACTGGTCGGTGCCGTGCGCGGCCGGCTGTCGCCCCGCACCCCGCGCTCCGGGCTGGGGCCCGACGTGGAGCGGGAGCTGGCGGCGCTGCGGCTGCCCGGTCCCGGGGAGCCCGCGGCGCGCGAGGTCCGGCTCGACCCGCTCCGTTCGCCGCTCGACGCCCGGCGGGAGGTGCTGCTGCAGCGGCTGCTGGTGTGCGGCGCGTCCTACGGCGAACCGCTGAGGGTGGCGGGGACCGGGGACGGCACCGCCCTGGGCACCCGGTGGCGGGTGTCGTGGACGCCTGCCGTGCCCGCCCGCCTCGACCTGGCGGGCGTGCGCGGGGTGACCGTGGCCCAGGCCGCCGCCGGGACCCTGCGCGAGACCGCCCGGCGGGAGGCCGCCGAGGGCGGTCCGACCTGCGGGGCGATCCTCACCGGCCTGGGCGCGGCGGCGCGTTGCGACCTGCCCGGGCTGGTCGCCGTACGGCTCGCCGAGGCGGCGGAGGTACTGCCCGGGTCGGCGTCCCTGCCGGAACTCCTCTCGGCCCTGGACCTGCTGGACTCCCTGCGGCGCGGTCAGCTGCCGGGGGCGGGCGCCGAGGGCCGGGCCGTGGCCGCCGCGCTCGCCGCGGAGCTGCTCCAGGCGGCGGTCCGTACGCTGCCGGGTCTGGCGGGCAGCGACGACCCGGCCGACGCCGCCGCGCTCGCGGCGCTGGCCGACCGGGCCGCCGCGCACCACCTCGGTCTGCGTCTGGACCGGGCGCTGGCCGCCCTGGGCGAGAGCGGATCGCCGCTGATGCAGGGCGCGGCCCTGGCCGTACGGGTGCTGCTGGACCTGGAGCGGACGGCGGACCTCGGCGGGCGTGCTGCCGGGTGGATCGATGCGGCCGGCGATCCGGACGGCCGCCGCCGGCTGACGCGGCGGCTGACGGGCCTGCTGGCCGCCGCCGCACCGCTGCTCCAGGTGTCCGCGGCGGCTCTGGACCCGCTGCTGGACCGGATCGAGGCGCTGGGCGACCGCGAGTTCCTGGACCGGCTGCCGGCCCTGCGCGGCGGGTTCGACGCACTGTCCCCCGCCGGTCGCGACCGGATGCTGGCCGCCGTGTCCGGCCGTCTCGGCGACCGGATCGACCTCTCACTCGCCGCGCCGCCCGCGCTGCTCGCCCTGTGGGCGGCGGCCGACGCGGCCGGGGCGGCCGCCGTCAAGGTGCTGCGGGAGGCCGCCCCAGGCGGCCCGGGGTCAGCCGGCCCCGGGGCGGAAGCGGGCCCGGGAGCGGTGACGGAGTCGGTCCCCGGCGCGCTGTCGGGGGCGGATTCCGGGATGGCACAGGCCGAGGTGCGGGGCGCGGAGGTGGGGGCCGGGCAGGACGGTCCTGCCGGTGTCGGCGCCGGAGACCCCTCGGGCGGCGGCACATCTGCCGGTTCCGCCGTGGCCGGGGCCCGGCGGATCGGCCCGGCCGACCGCTGGCGACTGCTGCTGGGCCGTGAGCACGACCGGCTCCCCTCCGGCGTACGCCGCCATGCCCGCGCCCTGGACGAGCTGTACGGGGCGGGGCGGGGCGAGGGCTCTTCGGACCTGGACCGGGGCGGCGCCGCCGGTCCCGGCGGCGGGCAGGATCCGTCCTTCCCCACGGCCCGCGAATGGGCCGAGGAGCTGGCGGCCCTCTTCGGCACCGAGGTGCGCGAAGAGGTGCTCGCCGCGGCGGCCGACGCGGGCCGGACCGATGTGCTGGAACGGCTCGACCCCGCGGCCGTACGCCCCTCGGTGGAGCTGCTCACCTCGGTGCTGTCCCTGGCCGGGGGCATGCCCGAGCACCGGCTGGCGCGGCTGCGGCCCCTGGTCCGGCGACTGGTCGAGGAACTGACCAGGGAGCTGGCCACCCGGACCCGCCCCGCGCTGACCGGACTCGCCACGCCGCGGCCGACCCGCCGTCCCGGCGGGCGGCTGGACCTGGCCCGCACCCTCCGGGCCAACCTGGCGCACGCGCGCCGGCTGGAGGACGGCCGGGTGCGGGTCGTACCGGAACGGCCGGTGTTCAGCACCCGGGTGCACCGCGAGGCCGACTGGCGGCTGATCCTCGTCGTCGACGTGTCGGGCTCGATGGAGGCATCGGTGATCTGGTCCGCGCTGACCGCCGCCGTCCTGGCCGGGGTGCCGACGCTCTCCACGCACTTCCTCGCCTTCTCCACCGGCGTGGTCGACCTCACCGAGCGGGTCGACGACCCGCTGTCGCTGCTGCTGGAGGTGCGGGTCGGCGGCGGTACGCACATCGCGGCCGCTCTCGCGCACGCCCGTTCGCTGATCACCGTGCCGAGCCGCACGCTCGTCGTCGTGGTCAGCGACTTCGAGGAGGGCATGCCGGTGGGCGGACTGCTCGGCGAGGTGCGGGCGCTGGCGGGCTCGGGAGCCCATCTGCTGGGGTGCGCCGCCCTCGACGACACCGGGACCCCCCGGTATTCCGTCCCCATCGCCCGCCAAGTCGTCGCGGCCGGCATGCCGGTGGCCGCACTCAGTCCTCTCGCCCTCGCCCGCTGGGTGGGCGACCGCCTCCGGGGAGATGCCCGTTGACCGCCGTGTCCGTCCCGACCGTTCCGACCGACCCGTCGGTCCCGACCGACCCCTCAGCGCCGTCGGTCCCGTCGCTGCCGCCGGTGGCGCCCGAGGTCTTCGCCGATGCCGTGGAGGGGCTCACCGCGCGGCTGCGCAAGAAGCTGGACGCCGCCATCGCCGCCTGCGGCGCCGACCCGGCGGGCTTGACGCTCGCCGACGACGGTTCGGTCGCCTTCCGCTTCGGCGAGGACGCCCTGGTCACCCTGCGACCGGGGCCCTCGGGGGCGGTCACGTCCGCCGACCGGGCCGTGTGCAGCTGCCTGCTGGCACCGCGGTGCCTGCACCGGGCCGCCGTACTCGGTGCGGCTCCGATCGCCGACGCCTCGGCCGGGCCGGAACCCGCTGACGGGGAACCGGGCGAGGGGGCACCGGCTGCCGGGGAACCGGCTGACGGGCCGACGTCCGGCGCTGCCACCGGGGCTGTGAACGGCGATGCGACCGCGGCTGCTTCCGGCGTTGCGTCCCACACCCGGGCCTCGGCCCGGGAAGGGACCCCTCCCGGTGGGGCGGAAGTGCTCCCGGGAAGCGCCGCTCCGGAGCAGCACGTACTCACCGCCGCGCAGACCGCAGCCGCCGGAGCCCTGTGGGAGGCCGCGGCCACCGCGCTCGCGGGCGGGGTGCCCGCTGCCGGCGCGGTGGTGCAGGCCGAGCTGCTGCGGGCCGCGCACGCCGCCCGGGTGGCCGGCCTCGCGCGCGCCGAGGCGGCCGCCCTGCGGCTGGTGCGCGGGCTGCGCGCCGCCCGGGACCGCGGCTCCGGCCGGCGCCTGGCCGACCTCAGCGGCGCCTTCCGCGAACTGCTGTGGATCTGCTCCGTCCTGTCCTCGGGCACGGCCGGCCCGGCCCTCGTGGGCAGCGGCCGGCGCGCCTACCGTCCCGGCGGCAGCCTGCACACGTACGGCCTGTGCCGGGAACCGGTGCTCTCCGCCACCGGATACGGCGGGGTGGTCACCCACGTGCTGACACCGGACGGCGTACGGCTGTCGGTCTCCGACGTCAGGCCGGGCGGTCTGGCCCGCGCCAAGGGGGCCGGTTCGGCGTCCGTCGCGCTCGGCGGCGCGGCCCTCGACCATGCGGGGCTGGCGCGCGGCGGGCTGCTGATCGTGGGTGCCACCGTGTCGGCCGACGGGCGACTCGGTGCCGGACGCGGCGTCAAGGCGACGCCCCTGCGCGGGGTGTCCTGGACGGATGAGCCGGCGGTCGCCCTGTTCGCCCGCCCGGCGGCCGAACGGGTGACGGCCCTGCTGGACGCGGAGTCCGCGGCGGACACCGGAGGCGGCGCACCGGGCGGCGGCCCCGGCGCCCACGGCGAACTGCTCGGCTGCGACGTGGAGGTCGTCGGTGCGGCCGGCGAGCACCTGCTGGTACGCGAGCTGTCGTCGGACGGTTCGGTGCGGGAAGGGGCGGCGCTGCTGAGGCTGCTGCCCGCCCATCCGCATCCCGAGCTGCCGCACCTGGCGAACCTGCGCAGGCTGGCGGGCCGCCCCGGGTTGCGGCTGCGCGTCCTGGGCCGGCCCGACCTGGACCGGGCCGCCACCCTGCGCCCGCTCGCGGTCGGTCCGGTGCCGGGCGCCGACCACACCCTGCGGCTGCCGGAGGAGTGGCTGGGCCGGGCCGACCTCGGGTACGACCTCCTGCAAGGGGTCCACCTGCCGCCCGGAGCGCCCGCCGATCCTCCCGCACCGGTCGTGCCGGGTCCGGACCCGCTGGCCGACTCGCCCCTGTGGCGCGTACGCCGGCTGCTGGAGACCGGTGTGGACGGCGGGCGCCGCGCGGTGGCCGAGGCCGCCCGCGGCACGGAGCCGCTGACCCGGCCGGACCTGTTGCGCCGCGTCGGTTTCGGGACCGCGGCCGAGCTGGCGGACGCGCTGGCCGCCGAAGCCGACCGGCGTCCCCGGGACCCTTTCGGCCGGCTCACGGACGCCTCGGCGGAGCCGTACGCGCGGGCCTGGCTCGCCACGGCCGTCCACCTGGCAACGGCCGAGCGGTCCCTGGTCGCCGCGTCCTGGTCATGATCCGGCCCCGCCCCGACCGGCACCGGTCGTGACCGGACCCGCTCCTGACGGGCCCCGGGTGTGACCGGGGCCACCGTCCCCGCTGCCGTCCTCCGTTCGGGGTCGCCGAGCGGTGCACACGAGTGCCTGCGGGTGCGGGGACGGAGCACCGCACCGAACCTGGAGGCCGCGGGCTTCGGGACGAACGGCGAGGGGCGATGATCGTAACGGTGGTGTCGATGCCGGAGATGAGCGTCACCCGTACGGACGTGGCGGAGGCCCGTGCGCGGCTGGCCGAGGACCCCTTCGTCCTCGTCATCGTGGAGCTGCCGGAGGAGCAGCAGCCGGAAAGCGGGGCGGTCGCCGAGCAGCTGGGTTTCGACCCCGAGACGCTGGACTGGCTCGGGACGGCGGACGAACCGGCGCGGGCGGAGTTCCTGGGCGACAGGGCGGGCTTCGTCGTCCCCGTGGTCCAGGGCGAAGAGGTCGTGTACATCCACGTGGTGGTGACCGAGCGCTCCCTGACCGTCGTGCACCGGGGTGTGGCCGGCCTGGCGACGGCGCTCACCGGGAGCCTGGTCCACGAGCGGCCCCCCGACAGCGTGGCCGTGCTCTTCATCCTGCTCGGGGACGCACTGGGCACCTTCCGCCGGGCCGCCGTGCGCGCCCTGCTGGAGTCCGAGGAACTGGAGGACGACATGTTCGAGGGGCGCCGCCCCGAGCAGGTCTACCGCCTGGCGCAGCTGCGCCGTCACTCCGCCCGCCTGCACCATTTCCTGCGGCCGTTCCTGGAGGTCACCGACGAGGTCCTGTCCCGGCGGATGATGAGCCGCAACATGCCGAAGGAGCGGCAGCGGCTCGTACGCGAGTTCCAGACCGGCTCCCGCATGGTCCTCGCGGACATCGAGTCCCTCCAGGAGGCCACCCGCCGGGCGTTCGCCAGCTACTCCTCGCTCATCGCGGGCGAACAGAACGGCGTGATCAACCGGTTGGCCATCGTGTCGGTGGTCTTCCTGCCGCTGTCCTTCATCACCGGCTTCTTCGGCATGAACTTCACCTTCCTGACCGACAAGCTGGAGACCAGGGACGAGTTCTGGCTGCTGGCCGTCGGCCTCCAGGGGCTGGTCCTGTGCGTCTCCCTCTACATGCTGCACCGCACCCGGATCTGGCGGCGGCTGCGCGAGGACGACTGAAGGGCGGCCGAGACGCTCGCCTTCGCCGGCATGGGGGTGGCCGGAGCGCCCGGCTACCTGGGGCTTCCGGCCGGTCCGGCCACCCAGGTCCACTTCCTTCCGGACGACCCGCAGGTCCCGCGGGCACCTCTGGATCCGGTCTCGCTGCCGCGGACGCTCCGCACGGGCGCCGGACTGATCGGGCACTCGGCGGCGCGGGTGGTCCGTGGCCACTTCGACCACCACGGTGTGGATCGCGGGCTCGGGCGCCGGCCGGCGCGGTGCTGCGCGTCACAGCCTCCGTACGCGCAGCACGCCGGTCTGCATCGGGAGGCTGAACTCGCCGTCGGCGGTCTCGGGCCGGCTCCCGAGGAAGGCACGGATCTCGCCGAGCCTGGCCTCCCGTTCCGGTGCCGGCATGACGAGCATCCCCGCGCGCGTCGCGAGCGTCGCAGCGAGGGAGTCGGCGGTACGGGTCTGCCCGTGCGGGAATCCGGCCTGTTCCGGCGAGCCGAAACGGGCGGCCCCGCCGGTCTTCGCCAGGTGCATGTCCGCCGTTTCGGCACGCCAGCTCGCGGGCGTGTCACGCGGGCCGACGGCCTCGCTCCCGCTGACCCGGGCGAGCCCGGCGACCCACTCGACCTCGTCGTCCATGACGTTCCACAGGCCGGCCAGGACGCCGTCTTCGGCGAGGACCCTGGCGATCTCGGGTCCCGCGACGGCCATGTCGAACCAGTGCATGGCGTTCCCGGCGACGACGGCGTCCACGGACCCGTCCGGCAGCGGGATCGCCTCGGCACTGCCCGGCAGGGCTCGTACGGTCGGCAGGGCGCGGCGCAGCTCGGCCAGCATCGCCGGGTCGGGCTCGACCGCGACGACCTCGGCTCCCAGCGCGACGAGCGTGGCGGTCAACTTGCCCGTCCCGGCGCCGAGGTCGAGCACGCGCGGGCCGGGAGCGGCTTCGAGCGCCCAGCGCACGGCGGCCTGCGCATAGTCCGGGCGGTGTTCGGCGTAGGCGGCCGCGGCCGCACCGAACGACGAGGCGTGAAGCTCGTGTGTGTCCTGATCCATGCGTGGACGCTAATCGGCGCCGCCGTCGTCCCGCCACCACCGCGACACTCCGGTGCCGCCCCCTCCTCCCCCGGACACTCCGGTGACGCGTCGGCGGTGCGTCGGCGACACTCCCGCGACGCGCCACGGTTCGCGGTGGCCCTCCGGGGCCCGGGCGACCCGGCCGGCCCGGCCTCCGACCGAGTGACGGTCGGGCGGGCGGCGGCGTGTACGGGGGCGGGGGACGGGGCGGGCGGGCGAGGATGCTCGGGTTCAACTGCCCCACTCCTGCTACGCCCCCGGAGTCTTTCGGTGCTCGAACGCAAGCAGCTCAAGGGCCGCACCCAGGTCACCTTCATCCTCCCCGAGAACACTCCGCACGGGCCCGTCAGCGTGGTCGGGGACTTCAACCACTGGAATCCGGCCGCCCACCCGCTGGAGGCGCGGGGAGACGGTACGCGCGCGGTCTGCGTCACCCTTCCGGCGCACGCCACGCACGCGTTCCGCTACCTGGCGGCCGGCGACTACTGGTTCGACGACGAGGGCGCCGACAGCCACGACGGCACCAACAGCCGCCTCCACACCTGACCGCCCCGGCCGCACCCGGCGCCGCCGGCACACCGGGCACGTCTGGCACACCGGGCGTGACGAATCGCCGGGCCGGTCGTTGAGGAAGCAGGTCGAGCGAAGTCGGCAAGGCCCCGGGACAGCCGTCCCGGGGCCTTGCTGTGTGGTCACCCGATCCGGATCGCCGCCGTGCCGTGCGCGGCCGGCGCGGCCGTGTCGCAGGCGGCCGTGTCGCAGGCGGCCGGTGGACGTGTCGGCGGTTATGGTCGCGTCCGGCGGCCCGGTCGGCCGGGCCAGGACCGGGAGGCCCGGTGACAGTGGACGATTCCGTGCTGACGGCCCTCCTGGAGGAGTCCCGGCAGGCCTCGGCCCGGGACGTCCCCGTTCTGGTCGACACCGCCGCCCGGCGCCTGGGCCTTCACCACACCCGGCTGTACGTGAGCGACGTACAGGAGACGCTGCTCATCGCACTGCCCCAGCCCGCGGACACGGAACAGGACGCCGAGCTGCCGATCGACTCCTCGCTGGGCGGTCTCGCCTACCGGACCGAGGAGGTCCGGCTGTCACGCGACGGCACCACCGCCTGGGTGCCGATGACCGACGGAATCGAGCGCGTGGGGGTCATGAGGGCGACGGCGTCCGGGTTCACCCCCGGTGCACTGCGGGCGTGCCGGGGCCTGGCCGGGCTGGCCACCCTGCTGGTGGTGTCCAAGGGGACCTACAGCGATCTCCTGGTGGAGCGGGCGCGCACCCGGCGGATGAGCATCCAGGCCGAACTGCTGTGGGCGTTCCTGCCCCCGCGCACCGTCGGGACCGCCAGGATCACCTCCAGTGCCGTACTGGAGCCCGCGTACGACATCGGCGGTGACGCCTTCGACCACAGCTTCACCGACGGGGTGCTGCACCTGACGCTGCTGGACGCCATGGGCCACGACCTGGCCTCGGGCGGCGCCAGCGCCGTGGGGCTGGCCGCCTGCCGATCGACCCGGCGTGCGGGCGGGTCCCTCACGGACATCGCCACCGCCATCGACCGCACCCTGAACCAGTGGATGCCGCAGCGGCTGATGACGGCGGTCTTCGGGCACCTCGACTCCGCCGACGGGGAATTCACCTGGGTCAACTGCGGTCACCCGCCGCCCCTGCTCATCCGTGAGGGGCGGGTCGTCCCCCGTGCCCTGGAACGGCATCCGCAGCTGCCCCTGGGCTTCGGCTTCCACTCCGGCGCCCCGCCCACGCTCCACCGGGCCCGGCTGCAGCCCGGCGACCGCGTCCTGCTCTACAGCGACGGTGTCACCGAGGCCCGCTCCCGGGACGGCGAACTGTTCGGCGAGCAGCGGCTGACGGACACCGTCATCCGTTCCACCGCCTCCGGCGACACCGCCCCCGAGGCGTTGCGCCGGCTCCTCCAGGACCTCCTCCACCACCAGGACCAGCGGCTCCACGACGACGCCACCATCCTGCTGACCGAATGGCATCCCTGAGCGGCCGGGGCAGGCCGGCGGACGGTGCGGGGCCGGTGCGTCAGGCGTCCACCGCGGCGAGCCAGATCTGGAGCTCCACGTCTCCGTCACCCACGAGCGCGTACTCCTGCAGGACCAGCAGGCGTTCCCCCACCCGCCAGGTGGCGGAGCGCTCTCCGTCGGCGGTGCGCAGGACGACGGCCCGGTCGTCGGGCAGCCGGGGTCCGAAGCGTGCGTCGAGGCGGGCCCGGAGGGTGGTGAAGACCTCCTCGAAGCGGTCGTTCGTCCAGTCCTGGAGGAAGGGGTACTCGGCCAGGGACTCCGCGTAGAGGAAGACGCTCGCGACGACGTGCATCGCGCCGTGGCACACCCGGTCCGCCTCGTCCTCGTCCAGGGTGGACAGGTCGTACGGGTCTCCGGTGGGGTCGAAGATCAGCGAACGCGGCCGGAACGGCCTCGCCGGCTGCTCCAGTAGCTCGCCGGCAACGGCGGCGGTGTCGCCGTCCCAGGCGGGGGCGTGGTCGACGTAGAAGCGGGCGTCGCGGGTGAGGTGGGGCCACTCCCGCTCGAAGGTGCCGGGCTCCGCCGTGGCCTCCCAGACGGTCCGGCCCTGAGCGTCCTTCAGGGTGACGGCGGCACCGTCGGCGGCGGGCTCGACCCGGCACACGTCGCGGCCGTCCCGGTCGACGTGGACGACCGAGCCGTCGCCGCCGAGGAACGGGGCCAGGCCCGTGACGTCGTCGAAGCCGACGACCCAGCCGTCGTCGTCGGTGAGGGGCTCCGGGTGCGGGGACGGGGTGAAGGTGCCGTCGGTCCGCAGCACTCCCCACCGCTCCGGGCCGCCGCCGTGGGCCACGGCGGCACCGCCGCGGGAGAAGGACTCCGCCCAGGCGTAGCGGGGCTCGATGACCTGCCGCCCGGCCGCGTCGACGTAGCCGCGCGCGTAGCCGTCGCCGACCCGCAGCAGGCCGCAGCGCAGCTCCTCGGCCATCTCGTTCTCGCGGCACAGCACGCGTGCACCGCGGCAGTCGAGGAAGCCCCGGAACACGTCGCCGCCCTCGCCGCCGACGGCATGGGCGAGGCCGTTCTCGTCGAAGGCTTCCAGCACCGGGAAGGAGGGTTCGAGGATCCACTCCCCCGCCGTGTCCACCAGACCCCACAGGTCGCCGATCCGGACCGGGGCCGCCCCTCCCGCGCCGAAGGGCCGCGCCCCGTCGAACCTCGCGGGGATGACCTGCCGGCCTTCGCGGTCCACGTACCCGCACCGGCCGGTGTCGGCCGTCCGTACGCCGGCCAGTCCCACCGGGCCGAACGGCCCGGCCGCCCGGAATCCGCCGCTGATCACCACCCGGCCGGACGGGTCGGCGAAGCCCGCGCCCTCCTCCTCGGTGTGCACCACGGCCAGCCCGTGGTGGAAGGGGTGGGCGTCGGTGAAGCGGGCGGGCACGACCGGGGTGCCGGCGGTGTCCGCGTACCCCCACAGGCCGTCGGACCGGAACCGGGAGAGCCCTTCCCCGTCGAACGGTCCGGCCCATTCCCGTGCGGGCGCGGACAGCCAGTGGCCCTGCCCGTCCAGGTATCCCCAACGGCCGGTCAGATCCGCGGCGGGGGCGACGGCTCCGCCCCGGCCGTCCTCGTGGAACGGGCCCACGGCGGTGAGGTCCGGCGGGCGTATCAGGCGTCCGGTGCCGTCGACGAGGGCCCACCTCGTCCCGAAGGGCGCGGCGCCCGCCACGGGGACGGCGTACGGCGTGGCAGGGGCGGGCTGTCGGCGTATCACGGAGATCATTGTCCGGCAGGTCGGGAACGCCGTCGTCGGGAGTGGGTGTTGCCTGCGCAGGAGCAGTCCCCCGGAGTGCCGCCCGGCCCCCACAAGCGGTTCGTCCTGGCGGCGATGGGGTGTGCCGGCGGGATGGTCATGCTGGACCAGACCGTGGTCGCCGTCGCCCTCGATCCGATGGCGAAGGACCTGGGGCTGACGGCGTTCATGATGCACGGCGTGGTGCTGGTCTACGTGCTGGCGCTGGCCTCGCTGGCGCCCGTCGGTGCGATGGCGGCCAGGAGGTTCGGCCTCCGGCGCACCTTCCTGGCCGGGACGGTGGTGTTCACCGTGGCGTCCGGGTGCTGCGGGTTCACACCGGCCGGTGCTGCCGCGGAGCCGTTCCTGCTCGCCGCGCGGGCGGTCCAGGGAGCGGGGGCCGCGCTGATGCTCCCGGTGGCCACGACGGTGATCACCGATGTGTTCGAGGAGCGCGAACGCGGGCGTGCGCTGGGGGTCTACGCCGGTCTGGCGCAGGTGTTCTTCGTGCTCGGGCCGGTGGTGGGAGCGGTGCTGGTGCAGTTCGCCGGGTGGCGGTCGGTGTTCCTGGTCAACGTGCCGGTGGGGGTGGTGATCCTGTGGCTGCTCGGCAGGACGCGGATCGCCGTGGAGGCGCCGGGCGGGTCGCTGTCGGCGCTCCAGCCCGCGGCCGTGGTCGTCTCGCTGGGCGCGCTCGTCCTCGGGCTGTGCCTGTGCGGGTTCTGGGGGATCACGGACCCCAGGACGCTCGCCGCGCTGGCGGGGGGTGCGCTCCTGCTGGCGGCGACCGTCCGCCTGACGCTGCGGTCCCGGGAGCCCCTGGTGGACGTGCGGCTGCTGACCATCCGGCCGTACGCCGTCGCCGTGGCGCTCACCTTCCTGGTGCAGGCACCGCAGCTGATCGTGCTGGTGCACGGCACGCTGTTCCTGCGTCAGTCCATGGCCCTCTCGCTGGTGGCCACCGGTCTGTCCCTGCTGCCGCTCGTCGCGGCGCTGGCGTGCGGCACGTTCGCGTCCGGGTTCCTGCTGGAGCGCTCCGGATCGGTCCGGGTTCCCGTGCTGTGCGGACTGGTGAGTGCCACGGTCGGCGTGGCGCTGTGGGCGGCCGCGCAGTCGTCGCAGGCGTACGCCTGGCAGGTGCCCGGGATGGTGCTCGCGGGCTTCGGGCTGGGTGTGCCGATCCCCGCGCTGAGTGCGGAGCTGATGCGGGTGGTGCCCGTGCACAAGAGGGCCGACGCCTCGGTGCTCCGGCAGACGCTGCGGCAGCTCGGCGGGGCCCTCGGGCTGGCCGCGGCGGGGGCCCTGGTCCTGTCGGTCGACGACGAGGCGGCCGACGCGGCGGGGATCGTCACCTCGTCGGCCGTCCACGCCGGGTTCGTCCTGGCGGGCGGGGTGCTGGTGGTGGCGCTGCTGCTGGCCGTCGTCATGCTGCCGGGACGGCGGCGCTGAGCGGGCGCCTGCCGCGGACCGCCCAGGCGCGTGCAGTGAGCGCGACCGTCCCGTCCGGCCCCGTGGGGACGGAGGCCCGGAGGGTGTCGCGCAGCCGGTCGCGGGCCTCCGGGGCGAGGGAGGCGGCATAGCCGGGGGCGGGGCCCTGGCCGGCCAGGAACGGCTCCCACAGGTCCGCGAACCCGGTGAAGACGGTGGGCACCTCGACCGGCGCGACGGCCACGTCGGTCAGCCCCGCCCCGGCCCACAGGTCCCGGAGCGGTTCGGGCCGGCAGTCCGGGAAGCGGTGGCCCTCGTGGAGGGCGGCGGCCGCGGGATCCGCGGCCACCGCGGCGTCCCAGAAGGCGGTCAGGAACTCCATGCCCGCGGCGTAGTCCCATACGTAGGCGGCGACCGGACCGCCCGGCGCCACCACCCGGGCCGCCTCGGCGACCGCGGCCCGCGGTGAGGGAAGGAAGTTGAGTGCCAGTCCGCTCACGACCACGTCGCAGGCTCCGTCGCGTACGGGCAGCGACAGCGCGTCGGCCACCGCGAAGCGGGCGGGGGCCGGAGCGGTGGCGCGGGCGGCGCGCACGAAGCCGGCGGACCGGTCCACTCCCAGCGCCGTGCGGGGCCGGCACCGGGCGGCGACGGCGGAGGTCAGGGCGCCCGTGCCGCATCCGACGTCCAGCCACCGCAGGTCCTCCGGGCAGCCGAGCCACGCCAGGAAGCGGTCCGCGACCGCGCGGCTCCACCGACCCATGTAGCGGTCGTAGGCGTCGCCGGCGGCCCAGGTGTCGAATCGTTCTCGGCTCATGCGGCCACGGTCTCGGGCCGGGCTCCCGCCGGGCGCCGGAACACGCCGTGGCGGTCCGGGATCACCCGGACCGCCGCCTCGCCGGGCGGGCGGCGGGGCCGGACGGCGTGGGGGGACGGGGGCGGGGCGGACGGCAGGGACGGCAGGTCAGCGCTTGAGGTAGGCCAGTACGGCCAGCACCCTGCGGTTGTCGTCCGCCGACGGCGCGATCTCGAGCGTGGTGAAGATGGCGGCCGTGTGCTTGGCGACGGCGCTCTCGCTGATGTGCAGGCCGGCCGCGATCGCGGCGTTGGACCTGCCCTCCGCCATCAGTTCCAGGACCTGGCGTTCGCGCGGGGTCAGTCCGTCGATCGTTCCGCGGGCGTCCCCGCGCGCCAGGAGCCGGGAGATGACCTGCGGGTCCATCACGGTGCCGCCGGCGGCGACCCGGCGGACCGCGTCGACGAACTGCCCGGTGTGGGTGACCCGGTCCTTGAGGAGGTATCCCACGGCGCCCTCTCCCCCGGCCAGCAGTTCGTTGGCGTACAGCTGCTCGACGTACTGGGACAGGACCAGGACGGGCAGGCCGGGCCGGCGGCGGCGGGCCTCCAGCGCTGCCTGCAGGCCCTCGTCGGTGAAGGTGGGCGGGAGCCGTACGTCCACCACGGCGATGTCCGGTGCCGCGTCCCCCTCCTCCTGCAGTGCGCGCCGGAGGGAGGGGCCGTTGTCCACCTCGACGACCTGGCAGCCGTGTTCCCGGAGGGTGCGGCTCAGCCCGTCCCTCAGCAGGAAGAGGTCTTCGGCGAGGACAACGCGCACGGAATCTCCATCGTCACGGTGGTGGGTCCGCCCGGCGGGCTGTGCAGGGCGAGGGTCCCGTCGAAGGTACCCAACCGCCTTCGTACGCCGGACAGTCCGGTGCCCCGGGAGGGGTCGGCGCCGCCGTGGCCGTCGTCGGTGACGCGGGCGCGCAGCAGCCCGTCCCCGTACGTCAGGTCGATGCGGACCTCGCGGGCTCCGGAGTGCCGGGCGGCGTTCGCCAGCGCCTCGCTCACCGCGAAGTAGGCGGCGGACTCGACGGGTGCCGGGAAGCGGCCGGGCAGCAGGGCCTCGACGTGTACGTCGAGGAAGCTGTCGAGGGCGAGCGAGCGGACCGCGTCGCCGAGGCCGCGGTCGGCGAGGACCGGCGGGTGGATGCCGTGGACCAGGTCGCGCAGGTCCTGCAGGGCCCGTTCGGCCGTGCTGCGGACGTCGAGCAGGAGCGCGCGGGCCGTCGGCGGATCCGCGTCCAGCAGGCGGGTGGCCCGGTCCAGGGTCATGCCCAGGGCGACCAGCCGGGCCTGCGCACCGTCGTGCAGGTCCCTTTCGACGCGCCGCAGTTCGGCCGCGAGGGCGTCCTGGGCCTGGCCCCGGGTCTCGGTGAGCCGCTCGATCCGCCGGGTGAGGCGGGTGGTGCGCGGTGCCGTGAGCAGCCGCCGGCCGAGGCGGGCATGGAGGCGGAGCACGGCCGGTGCCGCGAGCAGCCCTGCGGCGGCGAGGACGAGACCCAGCAGCAGGGCGGCGAGCATGGTGGCGGTGGTGTGGACGGGGACGAACGCGTACCAGTTGCCGTCGCCCAGGTACCGCCAGACGAAGGGCTGCACGAGCGCGCCGAACGCCCCGTACTCGACCAGGGCGAGGGGGAGGGCGACCAGGAGGCCGCCGGTCACCGGTTCCAGCCAGGCCCACGCCAGATCCCGCCAGAAGCCCTGGTCGGCGAGGATGGCGCGGGACCGCCGGCCGGGGGTGGCGTCGGCGGCCGCGGGCAGCGGGTCGGGCGGGCCGGTGCGGAGGCCGGTCCAGGTCCCGGCGCGGGTGCGGGAGCGGTCGGTGAGCGCGCGCAGGGCCCGTGCGGCGGGCGGCAGCAGCAGGAAGCCGGCGCCCACGGGCAGCAGCAGTACGGCGAGCACCACCAGCGAGCCGGCCGCGGACGCGGCGAGGGCGTGCAGGCTCGCCAGCTGGCACCGGCCGAGGGCGACGCAGGAGCGGACCAGCGCGGTGCGCACGCGCACGGGGCCGGTGCGCGCGGTCCCGGTGCGCACCGGCCCCGTGCGCCGGGGGCCGGTGGGCGGCGGGACGGTGGGCACCGGGGCGGCGCTCGGTGCGCGGTTCAGCGGAGGTCTTCCATGATCGTGTCGACCCTAGCCGGTGCGGGCGGGGTCTGAGCCGGCCGCCCCCGCTTCCGGCCCCGGCCCCGGCGTACGAGCGGCCCGGTCCACAGCGCCGCCGCAGTCAGGCAGGACCCGCCGAAGAGCACCATGGGCAGCACCGTGCCGGCTTCCTCGTCCATGAAGAGCAGCATGCCGAGGTTGACCAGGGTGTGGAAGCCGCCCGCGAGCAGCAGCCGGTGGGAGGGAGCCCCGTCGAGGGCCAGGCCCATCACCACCGACATGGATACCGTCGCCGTCAGGAACGCCGCCGCGTACACGGGGTGTTGGGCGAAGACCTGGACGTGCCAGACGCCCCACACCGCGCCGACCGTGACGGAGGCGGTGAGGGGGCCGAAGCGGGTGCGGAGCACCGGCTGCAGGAGGCAGCGCCAGCCGATCTCCTCACCGCAGGCGCCGAGCAGCTGCGCCGCGGCGATCAGCGCGAGCGGGTGGTCCGTGGCGGCGGTCCGCGCGTCCCCGCCGAGTGCCGCGTACGCGGCCGTGCTCACGGCGATGACCAGCGGTGCGGTCGCGATCAGCAGCGCTGCGCGGCCGGCCCGTCCGGCGCGGCCGCTGCCGGAGCCGGGCACGCCGCCGAGCACGATGCCGCCGGTGCCGGTGCCGGTGCCGGTGAGCAACTCCCGTACCCGGCGCGGCCACAGCAGTGCGGCGAGGCCCACCCCGAGGGCGGGTCCGAACTGGGTCAGCTGGATGACCTCGACGGGTATGCCCGTCATGGGCTGTACGGCTCCCAGCGCGCCGGCCGCCAGGAAGGCGACGGTGAGGAACGAGGCCGTCACCTTGATGTCCACGGATGTCATTCGCATGACTCCGACGATGCCGCCCGGCACCGCTCCGGCCATTGCACCGAGGGCCCCGACCGGGGTGTACCCAGGTACACCCCGGATGTCCGCCGTAGTCCGCCGTCAGCCGCGGGCGAGGCGCGGGATGATGCGTTCGGCGTTGCCCCGGTGGATGGCGTGGAGGTCGCCGTCCCGCCAGTGCGGGTAGCCGGTCAGTCCGTCGTCGAAGCCGGCGCACCAGTCCTCGGGGACCATGGGGAAGTCGCTGCCGTACAGGACGTGTCCGGGGGCGGCGAAGGCGAGGAGCGAGGGCAGCGAGGCGGGGCCCGCGCAGAAGGCGGTGTCGAACCAGAAGCGGCGCAGTTCGGCCAGGAGGTCCTCGGGCGTGGTGCCCGGACGCAGCCGGGCGGCGGCCGCGAAGCGGTGGGCGGCGTACGGCAGGAAGCCGCCCGCGTGGGGAAGGATCATCTTCAGCCGGGGGTACCGGCCCGGGACTCCGGCGACGGCCAGGTGCAGCGCGGTGCGGGCGGTGTCGTACGGGAAGTCAACCAGCGGGCTGGGCAGGCCGGGGACCATCGCGCCGGGCGGTGCGGTGGGGTGGACGAGGACCACGGCCGCACGTGCGTCCAGTTCGGCCCAGAGCGGCTCGAACGCGGGGTCGCCGAGGTAGCGCCCCTGGGCGTTGGAGAGGACCATCACGCCGTCGGCGTCCAGTTCGTCCAGGGCGTGGACGGCCTCGTCGAGCGACGCGTCGACGTCCGGCAGGGGGAGGACGGCGAAGTTCCCGAAGCGGTCGGGCCGGTCCTTGACGAGCTCGGCGGTGAACTCGTTCACGGCGCGGGCGGTGCTGCGGGCCCCCTCGGGGTCGTCGGGGGCGGCGAGGGGAGCGGCGTAGGAGAGGATGCCGGTGGCGATCGAGCGGCGGTCCATCATCGCGAGCGCGCCCTGCCGGTCCCAGGCGGGAACCGGCCAGCCGAGGGCGGCGGCGCGGTCGGCGATGGCGCGGCTGCGGTCGGGCGGGATGACGTGCTGGTGGACGTCGATACGTGCGTGGTCGTTCATGCCGGTCCGGGTCTCCTCCCGCCGCTTCCGGGGCGGCCGGTACACGGCGGGGTCGTACGGAACCGCCGGGCCGGCCGCAGTCCATGAGAGTGCATCGGCAGGGGCGGGGCGCGGCGCCCGGGGGCGCGGCACCGGCCGGTCCACCCGTCCGGCCCATAAGTCGCGCTTATGAGGTCATAAAGAAGAGGCGGGTATCGAGTTAGGTAAGCCTTAGTTTAGGGTTCGTCTTGATCACGTCCTTGACGTCCGAAGGGAACCAGTCATGCCTCGCCCCCTGCGCGTAGCGATCGTCGGTGCCGGACCCGCGGGTATCTACGCCGCAGACGCGCTGCTCAAGTCCGAGGCTGCCACCGAACCCGGTGTGTCCATCGACGTCTTCGAGCGGATGCCGGCGCCCTTCGGCCTGATCCGCTACGGCGTCGCGCCGGACCATCCGCGGATCAAGGGCATCATCACCGCGCTGCACCAGGTGCTCGACAAGCCGCAGGTGCGCCTCTTCGGCAACGTCGACTACCCCACGGACGTCTCGCTCGACGACCTCCGCTCCTTCTACGACGCCGTGGTCTTCTCGACGGGTGCCACCGCCGACCGCGCGCTGGACATCCCCGGCATCGGCCTGGACGGCTCCTACGGTGCGGCCGACTTCGTCTCCTGGTACGACGGCCACCCGGACGTGCCGCGCACCTGGCCGCTGGAGGCGGAGAAGGTGGCGGTGCTGGGCGTCGGCAACGTCGCCCTCGACGTGGCGCGCATCCTCGCGAAGACGGCCGACGAGCTGCTGCCCACCGAGATCCCGCCGAACGTGTACGACGGCCTCAAGGCAAACAAGGCCCTGGAGGTGCACGTCTTCGGGCGCCGCGGCCCGGCCCAGGCCAAGTTCAGCCCGATGGAGCTGCGCGAGCTCGACCACTCCCCCAACATCGAGGTCATCGTCAACCCCGAGGACATCGACTACGACGAGGGCTCCATCAGCACGCGCCGCTCCAACAAGCAGGCCGACATGGTGGCCAAGACCCTGGAGAACTGGGCGATACGCGACATCGGCGAGCGCCCGCACAAGCTGTTCCTCCACTTCTTCGAGTCCCCGGCCGAGATCATCGGCGAGGACGGCAGGGTCACGGGCCTGCGCACCGAGCGCACCGCGCTCGACGGCACCGGCGGAGTCAAGGGCACCGGCGAGTTCACGACCTGGGACGTCCAGGCGGTGTACCGCGCCGTGGGCTACCTCTCCGACGAGCTGCCCAAGCTCCCCTGGGACGTCGAGTCGGGCACGGTCCCGGACGAGGGCGGCCGGGTGGTCGAGGCGGGCCGGCACCTGGCGTCGACGTACGTCACCGGCTGGATCCGGCGCGGCCCCATCGGTCTGATCGGGCACACCAAGGGCGACGCCAACGAGACCGTGGCCAACCTGCTGGCCGACCACGCCGAGGGCCGGCTGCTCACGCCCTCCTCGCCGCAGCCGGAGGCCGTCGACGCCTTCCTCGCCGAGCGCGGCGTGCGCTACACGACCTGGGAGGGCTGGCACCGCCTGGACGCGGCCGAGAAGGCGCTGGGTGAGCCGCAGGGCCGTGAGCGTGTGAAGATCGTCGAGCGCGAGGCCATGCTGGACGCCAGCGGCGCCTGACCCGCCCCGCCCCACCTTCGCTCGTCCCTTCCCCGTCTCTTTCCCCCCGCCGCTTCCCCTCCGGTGGCCCGTACCGGGCCACCGGGCGGACCGGGCCACGCTACGGCCAGGGGGCGTCAGCGCCGGGTGGCCCCGCGCGTGGGCGGCGCGACGCGTATCCGGGTCTCTGCGGGCACCTCGTCTATGTCGTGGAGCTGCGCGAGGACGGTGCTCCGCAGTTCGTCGTAGTCCTCGAAGCGGTGGTCGTTGAAGAGGGTGTAGCCCGTCCACATCAGGTTGGCGCACACCCGCGCCGGCACCCGTCCGGTCTGGGCGCCCATGCCGACCAGCGCCACCGAACCGATGCTGCCCGGCGTCTCCTCGTTCTGCCGGTGGACCGCCTGGAAGGCGGCGGCGCACGCCAGGG
The DNA here is from genome assembly GCF_040684755.1 of Streptomyces sp. NPDC089799. Lineage (NCBI taxonomy): Bacteria > Bacillati > Actinomycetota > Actinomycetes > Kitasatosporales > Streptomycetaceae > Streptomyces > Streptomyces sp. NPDC089799. The sequence continues at coordinate 130,907 of NZ_JBFBGR010000011.1, forward strand.
CCACGTTCAGCGTCTCGCTCACGTTCTCCGATGACGTCTCCATCGTCGGCGTCGAGATCAGGAACTTCGGGTTGACCGCCCCCGAGGGAACGCACACCGCACTGCCCACGGGCAGGCTGCCCGCGAAGCCGTCCCGGATGGCCCGCTGCACGCGGAGCTGGATGCCGGCGCCGAGATGGCGCTTGATCACCGCGTCCACGCCCCCGTCCATCCGGCCGCGGGAATTCGTCGGACTGACCCACGCGTCGGCCTCCACGCCAAGGATCGAACCCTTGCGGATCTCGATCCCGGGAGTGTCCGCGAACGCCGCCCGCCACGACTCCACCACCCTGGCGCCGACGTCCGTCAGGACCACCCTGAGCGGCGGCTGTACACGGTTCACGATCATGATTCGGCTCCTGTCATCACGGGTTCCGCCCACCGGGAAAAACGCTAGCGGCCACCACTGACAACGCCCCTGCCTGCAGCGATCCCTGATCGGCCGTCATGATTGCCAGGGCTGTCGACCGGTGTTAGCCTGCCGCCGGATCCCGGACGAGCGAACCTCCGGCGACGTGTGCCCACCCGCCCCGCCGCATGGTTCCTCCGGGTCCGTTTCCGCCGTCCACGGCCTTCGCCGGGGCGCCGTGGACCACTCTCGCCACAGCCGTGTCCCCGTTCCGGGCCGCGGCGTGATCCTTCGGAGTACCCGAACCATGAGCGACACCGACAGCACTGCCGGCTCCCCTTCCGCGTACGACCCGAACGACCCCCTCGCCCTCACCGACCTGTTCAAGGGCGGCGGCGAGCCCTGGCTCCCGCTGCTGAAGTCGGCCATCGAGGCTCAGGCGGAGGCGGACACCTTCATCGGCCCGGGCCGCGGCCCCGATGTCGTTCCCGTCCGCGAACTCACCTTCCAGGCGCTGAAGCCCCACCCGCCGCACAAGTGGAAGGTGGTGGTGTTCGGCCAGAACCCGTACCCGCGGCCGGAGAGCGCCACCGGCATCGCCATGTTCGACAACACCTTCCACGACTGGAAGGACAGCCAGTTCGGCCGGGTGGTGAGCATCCGCTGCATCATCAAGGCCGCGGCGATGTGGAAGTACGGCATCCCCAAGAAGACGCCGATCGCCGACGTCCGCAAGCTGCTGAAGGAGCGGGACACCGTCCAGCCGCCGGAGTGGTTCCAGGCGATGCTCACGCAGGGCGTGCTGCTGCTGAACGCCTCGCTCACCGCCAGCGCCGACGGCTCCATGGGGGCCGACCGGCACACCGCGTTCTGGCGCCCGGTCGCGGAGCGCATCGTCGAGGAGATCCTCAGGGCCAAGCAGGACGCCGCCGAGGAGGAGCGCGGTGTGGTCTTCGCCTGGTGGGGGGCCCACGCGCGGAACCTGAAGCGGGTCGTGCTGCGGCTCCAGAAGAAGTACCCCGGCGTCGAGGTCCGGCACATCGACCACCCCAACCCGGCGGCCCAGGGCGACATCTTCTGCGAGGGCGACCACTTCGCGATGGTGAACGACGCCCTGGCGTCGCTGGGCACCGACCCGATCGACTGGCTGCCCGGCAAGGGGTGGAACGAGGCGGCGGCGGAGAGCGCCGGCCCGGACGGTGACGTCGCCGCGCGCATGGGCTCGTTCATCGCGTCCACGATGGAGCTGCACCAGCTGTACCTGGAGCGGCTCGCGAGCGTCAAGGACGAGGGACTCGTCCTCCCGGAGATCACGGGCGTGTTCGACACCCCGCTGATGGACTTCCAGGACGCCGTCGAGCCGGTCGCCCGGCTGCTGTCCGGGCTGGACGGACACGTCCTGCGCTCGCACGAGTTCGGGAAGCGGCGGGCGGACGCGGCTGCGGCGGGGGGCCCGTCGGCGGAGGCGATCGCCGCGCTCCACCTCTACACCTGCGAGTCCGCGTTCTACCGCGAGATCAACGCCGTACTGCGTTCCCCAGACCGGTCCAGGGTGGTTCCCTATCTGCCCTACCTCCGGCTGCTGTTCTCGGCGATGTCGGAGCTTCCCGCGCGTACGGAATCGCTGTGGCGCGGCGTGTCCCTGGACCTGCGCTCCCAGTACCCGCTCGGCCGGACGGTGACCTGGTGGGGCGTGTCCTCGTGCACGCCCGAGCTCGGGGTGGCGCGGGCCTTCCTCGGGAGCCGGGGCAAGCGCACGCTGTTCGAGGTGGTTCCGGTGCGGGCGGTGGGCATCCGCGACTTCTCGGCGTTCACGCACGAGGAGGAGTTCATCCTCGCGCCGGGTACGCAGCTGAAGGTGACGGACGTGAAGACGCAGCGCGGCGGCCTGACGACCGTACGGCTGACGGAACTCCAGGACGCGCCCCTGGTGTCCTGAAACGAACGGTGTCCTGAAACGAAAAGACCGGCCGAGCGGCCGGTGCGGGAGTGGAGAGGGACGACCCACCTCTTTCCACTCTCAACTTATAGCGCACCGGGGGGCTTGTGGCAAGGGCCCCCCGGTGCCGCAGAATCCTCGATCATGAAGCCTCTGACCACCACCGCGTTCGCCCTGCCCGACCGCCTCTCCGCCAAGGCGGAGCCGGCCCTGATCGCCTCGGACGAGCGGCACTTCGCCGCGATCGCGGAGAGCCTGGAGGCCTCGATCGCCGAACTGTCCGAGCGCCTGGACGCCGAACGGAGGGCCCCCGGCGGCGTCGGCCGACAGGCGATGGAGCGCGACATGGAGATCCACCGGCTGACCGGTCGCCTGCGTGCCCTGCGCCGTTTCGGCCTGGACCTGTGCCTGGGACACATCGTCGGCGAGGACGATCCCGAGCCCGTGTACGTGGGGCGGCTCGGGCTGACCGACAGCGAGGGGCGCCGTCTGCTGCTCGACTGGCGCTCTCCCGCCGCCGAGCCGTTCTTCGCAGCCACCCACGCCAACCCCATGGGGCTGGCGAGCCGCCGCCGGTACCGCTGGACCGCCGGCCGGATCAGCGACTACTGGGACGAGGTGTTCACCGCCGAGGGGCTGGAGCAGCACGCCGCCCTCGACGACCAGTCGGCCTTCATCGCCAGTCTGGGCAGCAGCCGCTCGCCCCGGATGCGTGATGTGCTCACCACCATCCAGTCCGACCAGGACGCCGTCATCCGGGCCGGTTCCCGGGGCGCGCTCGTCGTCGACGGCGGACCGGGTACGGGCAAGACCGTGGTCGCCCTGCACCGCTCCGCCTACCTCCTCTACTCCGACCCGCGGCTCGGCCACCGCCGGGGCGGCGTCCTGTTCGTCGGCCCGCACCAGCCCTACCTCTCCTACGTCGCCGACGTGTTGCCCAGTCTCGGCGAGGAGGGCGTACAGACCTGCACCGTGCGGGACCTGGTGGCCGAGGGGACCTCGGCCGTGGCCGAGAGCGATCCGGAGGCGGCCCGGCTGAAGTCGTCCGCGGACATGGTGCGGGCGGTCGAGACGGCCGTCAGGTTCTACGAGACCCCGCCCACCGAGGGGATGACGGTCACCACCCCGTGGTCCGAGGTGCGGCTGACCGCCGACGACTGGGCGGAGGCGTTCGAAGCGCCCGAACCCGGGACGCCGCACAACGAGGCCCGCGAGCAGATCTGGGAGGAGCTGCTGACGATCCTGCTGGACAAGCACGGCGAAGGCGTCCCGGCCGACCGGTTCCGGAAGGTGCTGGAACACGACGGGGAACTGGTCTCGGCGCTCAACGGGGCATGGCCGCTGATCGAGGCGGCCGATCTGGTCGGCGACCTGTGGTCGGTGCCCGCCTACCTGCGGCTGTGCGCTCCGTGGCTGACTCCCGACGAGGTCCGGACGCTGCGGCGCGCCGAAGCGCAGGCGTGGACGGTGTCCGACCTGCCGCTCCTGGACGCGGCCCGCCAGCGGCTCGGCGACCCGGAGGCGGCCCGGCGGGCGCGCCGGCGCCGGGCGGCCGTCGCCGCCGAACGCGAGCGTCTGGCCGGTGTCATCGACAACGTGCTCGCGGCCGACGACGACGGCGAGGGTGCGGTGACGATGCTGCACGGGAGGGACCTGCAGGACAGCCTGATCGACGGGAACGCGCTGCCCCGGGTCGAACCGGACCTGCTGGCCGGCCCGTTCGCACACGTCGTCGTGGACGAGGCCCAGGAACTGACCGACGCGGAATGGCAGATGCTGCTGCTCCGCTGCCCGTCCCGCAGCTTCACGATCGTCGGCGACCGCGCCCAGGCCCGGGACGGGTTCACCGAGTCGTGGCGGGAACGGCTGGAGCGGGTGGGGCTCGACCGGATCGAGGTGGCCTCCCTGAGCATCAACTACCGCACGCCGGAAGAGGTCATGGCGGAGGCCGAGCCGGTCATCCGGGCCGCGATCCCGGACGCCAACGTCCCGGTGTCCATCCGCGCGGGCGGCGTTCCCGTCGTCCACGGGTCCGTGGACGAGCTGGACGCGATCCTCGACGGGTGGCTGGCCGAGCACGACGAGGGCACTGCCTGTGTGATCGGCGGCCCGGCGTTCCGGGCGCGGCCGCGCGTCCGGTCCCTGACCCCCGCGCTGTCGAAGGGCCTGGAGTTCGACCTGGTCGTCCTCGTGGACCCGGAGGCCTTCGGCGAGGGCGTGGGCGGGGCGGTCGACCGCTATGTGGCGATGACGCGGGCGACCCGGCAGCTCGTCGTCCTGAGGAGCTCGTGACCGCACGCCCGGCTGTTCGGGAGGTCGTCAGGGGCCGTCAGGGGCTTGACTGCCGGCTGCGGAGCTCGTCGAGCTGCTTCGCGAAGGCCTCCGTCTCCGTGATCAGCCGGGCGCGGGCAGCGGCCTGCTCCTGATCACCCTGCTTCCTGAACGCCTCGCGGAAGTGGGGCCGGAGCTGGGACCACCAGCCGTGGTCCAGCATCGCCCACGCCTGCGGACACAGCGGGGCACGGGTCTTCGGCAGGTAGCCGGCACCGACCAGCGGACCTTCGTACTTCTTCGGGTCGCTGCCTTCCAGGTAGCAGAGGAAGTTGAAGACCCGTTGCTGGGTGACGGGATGGTCGCTCGACAGTCCCTCCAGCGTCAGCTCGCCCTCCTTGCGGGCGATCTCGTCGAAGAGCAGCGCAGCGGCCAGCGAGGGGCTCGCTCCGGCCGTGTTGACGGTCTGGAACGACGCGAACCCGTCGGCGGCGTCCTCTTCGAGGCCGAGGTTGGGCAGCATGAGCTGGCGCTGGAGGGCGTGGCCCATCTCGTGGCCGAAGACGAACCGGGTCGACAGCGCGGTCAGGTCGTCCGCGTTGTACTCGTCCGCGGGGAAGGCGGCCGGCCGTTTGACGTTCTTGGCCACGTCGGCGAGGGCACCCCGGAGCTCGGTCAGGAAGGACGCGGTCATGTAGATCGTCCGGCCGTCGGGCTGGGTGACCGCGTCGGTGACTCCCGGCGGGACCTTGCCGGTGACCTTCACGACCATGTCGTGCGGGAGGGCGACGGTGGAGTTCACCCAGTCGGCCGTCCGCTCCAGGACGCGGGACTTCCGGACCACGTCCACGGCGTGCCGGTCCTCCGGCTTGATCGTGTCGTCCTCGTACACGACCGTGACCTTGCCGTTCGCATCGTCCGCCGGGCCGGTGGCCGCGTTGACCGGGCCGCCGCGCAGCACGGCGGTCGCCAGGCCGGCGACGAGCATCGCCCCGGCCACGGCCCCCCTCGACAGGGCGGAGTGCCCGCCACACCTGCTCAGCACCGTGATCAGCACCGTGATCAGCTCCGTCCTTCGGGGAGGTCGTCTTCCCATTAGCCCGCCATGCGCCACCGGCCCGCCACTCGCGCTCTGCCCACCCGGGCATCGGCCCGCCCCGGGCATCAGCCCGTCCTGGCCGTCGGCCCGCCCTCGCCCGGCCTCTGCCTTCCGGCATAGCCGGGGATCCTCCCCAAGGCGCAGGGCCGGCCGCCGTCCGATGCCGATACTGGTGCTCGTGCCACCCATCAGCCCCTTCCGCCGTTACGCCCGCTTTCGTCCTCCCCCGGGGAGGACCCGCCGTCCGGCGGTGAGCGGCGCGGCCGGGACGGCCGGGGTGCTGCTCGCGGGCCTCGGCGTGTACGCGGTGGCCGGGCATCTGGATCAGCTGCCGCACCCCCGCTTCCAGGCGGCCGCGCTCCTCGCCGCCGGCGCGCTCTTCCCCCTGCGCACCCGCTTCCCCGCGCCGGTGCTGCTCACCCTCGCCGTGCTGACCGGCCTGGCGCCCTGTGCCGGACCCGTCACGGCGGCGGCCGCGTACACCGTGGCCCGGCGGACGGCCGCTTCCCGGGTGCGGACCCGGCTGCTCACCGCGGCCGCGGTCCTCCTGGTGGTGGCCGCGGCGGTCGGCGCGCCGTGGACGGGGCCGGGACCGGTGCCGTACGGGTTGGCCCTGGGGCTCGTACTGGTGCCGGCCGTGGTGATCGTCCCCGGCCTGGCCGGCACCGCGTACGGACAGCAGGGGCGCCTGATGCAGGCCCTGCGCGAGCGCGGGGACGCGGCGGAACGGGCCCGCAGGCTCGCCGAGAGCGAGGCCCGCATCCACGAGCGGTCCAGGATCGCCGCCGAGATGCACGACCTGGTGGGCCACCGGCTCAGCCTGATCTCGCTGCACGCCGGCGGGCTGGAGCTGGCCCTGGAGCGGGCCGCCCCCGAGCTGAGCGGGGAGGCCGTGCTGGTGCGGCGCACCACCCGGGACGCGATGCGCGAGCTGCGGCAGGCGCTCGGGGTGCTCGGTCCGCTCGGCCGGGACACCGGACCGGAGGTGCTCACCGACGCGACCGGCACCCGTGCCGACGTCGAGGCGCTGGTGGCGGAGTCCCGCGCGGGCGGCATCGCCGTACGCCTCGACTGGACGGGCCCGGACCTCGACGGCCGCCCGGCCGGAGTGCGCCGCGCGGTCCACCGGGTGGTGCGGGAGGGCCTGACCAACGTGCACCGGTACGCCGCCCTCTCGCACGTCGGGGTCGACGTCCGGCACGACCTCACCGGCATCCGGGTCACGGTCCGGAACGGCGCCCCGCCGAGGGCGCCGGCGCCGGGAACGGGGCCCGGGCCGGTGCCCGCCCCCTCCCCCGGCCCGGACACGGGCCTCGGCACCGGGCGCGGACTGGCCGGGCTCCGGGAACGGGTGGAGCTGCTCGGCGGCACGTTCACCGCCGGGCCGCTGCCGGGCGGAGGGTTCCGGCTGGACGCCGTCCTGCCGGGCGAACCCGGCGCCGCTCCGGCCGCCGGGCCGCACGGCTTCCCGGCCCGCGCCGATACCGATGCCGACCTCGACGCCGATGCGGATGCCGATGCCGGTGGCCCTGCCGGTGCCGGTGCCACCGATCCCGCCGATGCCGGTGCCGGTCGCCCTGCCGATGCCGATGACCATGCCGGTGCCGCCGGTGCCGCCGGTCCAGCCGGTGCCGGTGCCGCCGGTCGCGCCGATCCCGTCGGTCATGCCGCCACGGCCGGTCCTCCGGTGCGGTACCACGCCGCGGACCGGGAGACGGCTCCGGCCGGACGCCGGACGGTCGAGGCGCTCACCCTCGCCTCGGGACTGGTGGGCCTGTGCCTGCTGATGGTCCTGGGGATCACCTTCGTGTACGCCTCCCTCCCGCAGCAGCCGTCCGGGCCGCCCCCGCTGCCCCGCATCGGCATGACGTACGAGGAGGTCGAGGGCACCGGCGTCCTGGACAACGCCGCGGTCCGGGCCGCCGCCGCCAGGCGCGAGCCGCCCCGGCCCGCCGGGACGGCCGGCTGCATCTACCCCTTCAACGGCGCCACCGAGAAGGTCCCCGGCGCCCTGTTCGTCGCCCGCTACTGCTTCGACGACGCCCACCGCCTCATCTCCATCGACCGGTTCGCCGTCCCGTCGGTCCGGGACACCACACCCTGGGAGACACCGTGACCCGCCCCGCCGCTCCGATCCGTGTCCTGCTGGCCGACGACGAGGAGATGATCCGGGCCGGTGTCCGGCTGATCCTCCGGCACGCCGAGGGCATCGACGTGGTCGCCGAGGCCGCCGACGGCCGGCAGGCGGTGGCCGAGGCGGCCGCCCACCGTCCCGACGTGGCGCTGGTGGACATCCGGATGCCCGTGTGCGACGGGCTGGCGGCCATCGCGCCGCTGCTCGCCCTCGACCCGGCGCCGCGGGTGGTGATGCTGACGACCTTCGGCGACGAGGAGAACGTGCTCCGGGCCCTGCGGGAGGGCGCCGCGGGCTTCCTGCTGAAGGACGAGGGCCCGCAGGAACTGATCAGCGCGGTACGGGCGGCCGCCGTGGGGGACGCGGTGCTCTCGCCCGGCGTCACCGGGACGGTCATCGCCCGGATGCTGCGCGGCGGTGAGCGGAACGCGGCCGGAGCCGGAGCCGGGCCCGAGGACGAACGGATCGCCCGGCTCACCGGCCGCGAGCGGGAGGTCCTGTCGATGCTCGGCGAAGGCCTGTCCAACCAGGACATCGCCGTGCGGCTCGGCATCGGGATCGGCACGGTCAAGACGCACGTCGGAGCGGTCCTCGACAAGACGGGCACGGCCAGCCGGGTCCAGGCGGCGCTGCTCGCCCATCGGGCGGGCCTGGCCGGCTGACCTCTGCCGGAGGGTGGAGGACGGACCGCCGGCCCTCTGCCGAAGGGCAGAGGGGGGAAGGTCGGGGCCTGCCTTCCGGCAGAGCTCAACTCCCGCCTCCGGAACGACGTTTCCGCAGGTGAGCGCCGTAAGGATGGATGCGTCCCCCGGTCCCGGGCACGCCCCGCGGACCGTCGTCCCCCAGGCGGAGCGTCCATGACCCACTCCATGTCCCACTCCATGTCCCGGTCCCCGGCCCAGCCGCAGTCCCTGAGCCCGGCCCAGTCCCCGAGCCAGCACCAGCACCAGCACCAGCCCCGGTCGTTCCCCTCGCCCGGTGCTCGTGGGACCGCCGGCGCCTCCCCCGCCGCACCGGCCGCCCGTGCCACGGGCCTGACCAAGGTCTACGGGAGGGGCGAGACGCGGGTGACCGCGCTGGACGCGGTGTCCGTCGAGTTCGGCCGGGGCCGGTTCACCGCCGTCATGGGCCCTTCGGGGTCGGGCAAGTCCACCCTGATGCACTGCATGGCCGGCCTGGACTCGGTGACGTCCGGCTCCGCCCTGATCGGCGACACCGAACTCTCCTCCCTGTCGGAACGGCAGCTCACCGCCCTCCGGCGGGAGAAGGTCGGCTTCGTGTTCCAGGGCTTCAACCTGCTGCCCACCCTCACCGCGCTGGAGAACATGACGCTGCCGCTCCGGCTGGCCGGACGGAAGCCCGATCCGGCCTGGCTGGACGCCGTCATCGCCACCGTCGGGCTCGGCGGACGGCTCGGTCACCGGCCCGCCGAACTCTCCGGCGGACAGCAGCAGCGCGTGGCGGTGGCGCGCGCCCTGGTCTCCCGGCCCGAGATCGTCTTCGCCGACGAGCCCACCGGCAACCTCGACTCCCGGTCAGGTGCCGAGATCCTCGGGTTCCTCGCCGACTCGGTGCAGGAGCTGGGCCAGACGGTGGTGATGGTCACCCACGACCCGGTGGCCGCCGCCCACGCGGACCGGGCGGTGTTCCTGGCCGACGGCCGGATCGTCGACGACGTTTCGTCGCCGTCCTCCGATGCCGTGCTCGACCGGATGCTGCGGTTCGAGGCCCACGGCGGCGACACCGGCTGAGGTCCCGGCCCCGGCCCGGTCCCCCCTCCCCCCGTCATCTTTCCCGTCCCGTTCCCGAAAGCCGACTCCTCCCCATGCTGCGAACAGCCCTGCGCAACGTCCTTGCGCACAAGGCCCGTCTGGCCATGACCGTCCTCGCCGTCTGCCTCGGCGTCGCGTTCGTCACCGGCAGCCTCGTCTTCGCGGATTCCTCGGCCGCCGCCTACCGTGGCGCGGCGTCGAAGGACTTCGCGGACATCGCGGTGTCCGTCACCCCGAAGGACCCACCGCCCGGAACCGCCGGAACGGCGGGAGGCCCCGGCTCCCGCACCGGGGTGCTCGACGACGCCCTGGCCCGCAAGCTGGCCGGCGTACCCGGAGTGGCCGCCGTACGCCCGTCCGCCGACGGGTCCGCGACCCTGGCCGCCAAGGACGGGACGCCGCTCCGGTCCACGACCGCCCGGTCGAACCTGGCATCCGCCTACGTGCCGGGCCCGGACGGCAAGGACGGCCGCCTCCCGCTGGTCGAGGGCCGCGCGCCCCGCAACGGTGACGAACTCGCCGTGGACCGCGGGACCGCCGCCGCCGGCCGCTACCGCGTCGGCGACACCGTCGTCCTCGCCACCGACGGCCTGGTGCTGAGGAAACGTCTCGTCGGCATCGTCTCCACCCGGGACACCCGGGTGACGGCCGGCGGCACCCTCGCCGTGTTCGACAGGGCGACGGCCCAGCGGCTGTTCGCGTCCCCGGGCCACTACACCGGCATCGACCTGTCCGCCACGCCCGGCACCGACCCGCACGCCCTCGCCGCCCGGGTGACGTCCCTCCTCCCCGCCGACCGTGCCGAGGCCGTCACCGGCGCCGCCCTGGCCGCACAGCAGACCGTCCTCCTGGACACCCTGACCCGGGGTTACACCAAGCTGCCGATGGTCTTCGCGGGCGTGTCTCTGTTCATCGGTTCCTTCCTGATCGTCAACACGTTCACCATGCTGGTGACGCGGCGCACCCGTGAGATCGCGCTGCTCCGGGCGATCGGCGCCGCCCGCCGCCAGGTGGTCCGCTCGGTACTGCTGGAGGCGGTCCTGATCGGGCTGGCCGCGTCCGCGGCCGGTTTCCTGCTCGGACTCGGCATCGCCGCCGCCCTGCCCGCCCTGCTGAGCACCGACGGGAACACCCTGCCGGACGGCCCGCTGGTGATCGGCCCGGGCACGGTCGTCGCCGCGCTCGGCGTGGGCGTGGGCGTCACGGTGCTCGCCGCGTGGCTGCCTTCCCGGCGCGCGTCCCGGATCGCCCCCGTCGAGGCGCTGCGCGCGGCCGCGCAGTCCCCGTCCGGGTCCCCGGCCGGGGACGGGGTCCGGTCGCGGCTGCGCGGCGCGGCCGGTGCGGTGCTGCTCCTGCCCGGCGCCGGACTGCTCGTGTCGCTGACCGGGGCGAAGGACGCCTCGGAGGAGAACCTCCGGCTGGCGATGCTGGGCTGCGGCCTGCTCGCCGCCGCCATGATCGTGCTCGCTCCGCTGCTGTCCGGGCCGGTGATCCGCCTCGCCGGGCGGACGGCCGGGCGCTCCGGCGTCGTCGGTCTGCTGGCCCGGGAGAACGCGCTGCGCGACCCGCGGCGTACGGCGGCCACCGCGTCGGCGCTGATGATGAGCACGGCGCTGGTCTCCGGGCTGGCCGTCATCGGCCACTCCACCGGGCAGGCCCTCGACCGGCAGGCCGCGGCCGGTCTCGGCGCGGACTACGTGATCGGCACCCCGGACCTCACCGCCGGCATCGACCCGGACGCCGTACGGCGGGTCGCCGACACCCCCGGGGTGCGCAGCGCCCATGCCGTCGCGGACGCGTCGCTGTTCGCGGGCGGGCGGGTCGGGCGGATCTCCGGCGTCGACCCGGGGGCCGTGGACACGGCCATGGAACTCGACTTCGTCGGAGGATCGGCGAAGGACCTCGGGCCGGGCCGGATCGCCCTCTCGGAGAGCTTCGCCCGGGAACTCGGCGTCCGCGCCGGCGGCCGTACGAGCCTTGTCGTGGGGGTGGGGCAGGAGGCCGCGCCGTACACGGTCGTCGGCGTCTACCGGGACAACCCGACGGCGCAGGACGCGGTGGGTGCACGGGACGCGGTGCAGCGGGCGGGCTTCCTGCCGGGATCCGTGCAGCGGGTCCTGGTGCGGACCCGGGACGGTGCCGTGTCGGCCGCCACCGGGCAGCGGCTGCGCGCGGCCGTGGGCGGAAATCCGCTGCTGAGGGTCCGGGACCGGGAGGAGATCGTCCGGGAGGCGGCCGGGACGGTCGGGAACCTGCTGACGCTGGTGTACGGGCTGCTCGCGCTCGGTGTCACGGTCGCCGCGCTGGGCATCGTGAACACGCTGGCCATGTCGGTGTCGGAACGCACCCGGGAGATCGGCGTGCTGCGGGCCCTCGGCATGGACCGGGCCGGGGTCCGGCGCATGATCCGGCTGGAATCCCTGATGATCGCCGCGTTCGGCACGCTGCTGGGCCTGGGCGGCGGGGTCTTCTCCGCCTGGGCGGTGGGGGCTCTGGCCAACGGTGCCGTGGCGCAGTACGCGCCGGCCGTGCCCTGGGGGACGCTGCTGCTGGTCTGTGCGCTGTCCCTGGGCGTCGGCGTCCTCGCCGCCGCCGTCCCGGCCCGCCGTGCGGCCGCGCTCGGCCCACTGGAAGCGGTGGCCGCGGGCTAGTACCGCGGCGGGTCAGTGGGGCCCGGTGTGGGGGCGGCTCCAGGTGGAGCGGGTGGCGCCGAAGCCGGTCTCGTGGGCCCAGACGTGGGTGCACGCGGGGCACTGGAGGTGGAGCAGGCTCCCCGTGTTGGTGAGCAGGTAGCGCCAGTGCGCGGAGCAGTTCCGCTGTTCCGCGCAGGGGTCGCAGCCCCGGGTGTCGTCGCAGTTCGGGCAGTCCGCCCAGGCGCGGCGCCCGGGGTCGGCCTGTGGGTCAAGAGGCAGCACGGCCGCCTCCTCGCGCGGGCAGCACCCCGGCTGCGACCAGCTCGTCGTGGATGCGCTGCTGCTCCGCGTCGAGGTTGCCGTAGAGCAGGTCGTACGCGGCCTCCTCGCCGAGCAGGGCCTCGATGGGGTCCCAGTCCGGTCCGAGCGCGGCCAGTACCTGCGCGCGCCGGTGCACCTCGTGGGAGGTCAGGTCGACGGAGAAGTCGACGAGGTCGGCCGGGCCGGCCGGGCGGGCGGGTTCGGGGGTGTCGTGGAGGGCCATGCAATCGAAGTTAGGTAAGCCTTTTTTCGCAGGTCAAGGCCGGGTGGGAAGAGTCACAGCCGGACCCGGCCCCCGCCGCCGGGGGTGTGCGCGGGAAGCGGCGGGGGCGGATGACGGGCCGTGCCCGGCCCTTCACGGGGTTCGGGTGCGGGCTCGGGCGGGGGTTCGGGCGGGGGCCGGCCCCGCGCCCGTGCGGGCGGACAGCAGCAGTGCCGTCACCAGGTACGGGGCGGCGGAGAGGGCGAACACCCAGCGGTGCGGGAGGGCGCTCGCGGCGGCCGCGTAGGCGCCGTACACGGCGATGGTGCCCAGGTCGGTGGCCATGGCGGCCAGGGAGGTCACGGTGGCCCGGGCCGGTCCGCCGATGCGGTCCTGCAGGCGTGCGTCGGCGAGCACGCTCGCCACCTGGAAGCCGCAGAAGGCGAGTGCGAGCAGGGTGATGCCCGCCGGGGTGCCGAGCAGCGCGCCGACGGCGAGTGCGAGCGCCGAGGCGGTGAGTACGGCGGCCAGGGCGCGGGGGCCGAGGCGTTCGGCGGGAGCGGCGAGCAGACCGCCGGCCGCGACCCCCGCCCACAGCAGGAGCAGCAGGTACGGCACGGTCGCATCGGCCACGCCGGTGTCGCGGACCAGCAGCGGCGCGTACTCGTCGAGGGCGCCCCAGACCGCCGTGACGGCCGGCACGAGCCACACCGCGCCGCGCAGCGCGCGGTCGCCCCGGACCTCGGCCACCCCGGCACGGAGCGCGGTGAGCCACGCCCGGCGCCCGGGATCGGGGTCGGGCCCGAGGTCGGGGTCGGGCTCCGGGCCGGCCTTGTGCACCGCGCCGGCCGGGGGTTCGGGCACGGCGCCGGGCCCGGGCCGGTGCTCCGGCAGGCATGCGGCGGCCGCCGCCGCCAGCAGGCAGGCCAGTACGCTCGCGGCTCCGACGGCCGGGTACCCGCCCGCGGCGAAAACCGGCCCGGCCAGACCGATGGCGGCCGCCACGGCCGTGGTCCCGGCGGCCCTGGCCCGGCCCATGGTGCGCGCGTACCGGTCGGCCGCACCGAGCCGTTCGAGTTCCTCGTAGACGAGGGCCTCCAGGGCGCCGGAGCCGAGTGCGCCCTTGGCACCCCACAGCAGGAAGCCGGCGGCGAAGGCCCCGTAGGACGGGAGCAGCACCCAGAGCGCGAAGCCGGCGGCGGTGAGCAGCGGGCCCAGGCACAGCAGGGCGCGCCGCGAGAAGGCGTCCGCCCAGGCGCCGGAGGGGAGTTCGAGCAGGACGCCGGTGAGCGACCAGAGCACGAAGAGCGAGGAGATCTGCCACACGGACAGCCCGGTGTCGCTGAACAGCAGTGTGTACACCGGGTAGAGGAGGACGAAGTCGTCGAGGAACGAGTAGCCGTACAGCGCGGCTGCGAGCCGCCGCCGTGCCCGGGTGCCGGGCACGCGCACAGGTGAGGGGGTCATGGGCCTTCCCGCGGGGATGTGGTTCGGACGCCGGATACCGGGCGTCCGCGGCGGCCCGCGGGAGGGGGTGCGTACGGATCAATGTCGTCGACGGCTCATGCGCCGATGCTAGCCCCGCGTCCGTGCGCCCGTACACGGGATTCCGCGGGCGCGGCGTCCGGTCGCCGTCCACGGCGAGAACGACGGGCCCGGGCTGCGGCGGCGACAGCCCCACCGCACCTTCCTGAGCCTGACCGTGCCGGACGGCTCACTGCGTGACGTCGTGTTCCACCGGCTGCCGTCCGCTGAGGACAGAGCGCCGCACGGGGCATAGCGTGGCAGATGAGGAGAGAGTCTCCGAGCGAACGGGCGGCCTGCCGGACGGCGGACGTCAGGGCAGGAGGTCGGGCATGAGCACGGTGCAGCGGTCCGAGGGCCCCCGGTCACCGGCCGAGGTCTACGAGGTGGTCTTCGCGGTCGTCGGCGAGGCCGGCGAGGACGTGGTCCGGATGACCCGCACCAGTGCGGCGGGGCCGGGCGGCCATCCGGTCTACGAGGACCCCACCGGCATCGTCCGGGCGGAGATCAGCGACGCGGGCGAGGTACGGCTGCTGGCGACGGGGGGCGGGCAGGAGCCTGCCCGCGTGCTGCGGGTCCGGGCGGTCGGCTGACGCTCCCTCACCCGGCTCGGCCCGGCAGCCTGCGTGCGTACGTAGGCTGCCCGTATGGGACTGGACATCACCGTGCTCATGGCCGACTGGGATCGGCTCTCCCGGATACCGGCCGCGGAGCGGCTGGACGCGCTGACGGACTCCGCGTACCCGGATTTCTGCTGCGACGCGTGCTGGGACGCCGACTTCGCGGTGCCGGGCGGGTGGGTGTGGCCGCGGGACCGGGAACAGCCGTGGTGTGCCGAGTACCGGTTCTTCGGTACGACCGGCACGTACAAGTGGCACGCCGAACTGGACGGCGCGTGGGAGAGCATGCGCCCGTTCACCGAGCCCGGTCTGCGCGGAACGCTGGACACGTTCCTCGGCGGGATCGTGGGAGAGGACTCCGGCAGCGGTGAGGACGGGGCCGGGGACGCGCCGGAGTCCTGGCCCGGCCGGCTGCTGCTGTACTGCCCGCCGGAGAGGGCGGGCCTGCTCGCCCGGTCCTGGGAACGGGCCGGGCCACGGCTGGAGGAGCTCCGGGCGCCGTTCGAGTCGGAGGCCACCACCCGCTGGGGCGGCCGGCCGAAGACCTTCGACGCCATGGCCGCACTGCTCCGGGAGTGGGGTGAGGTCGTCACCGGGGCGGATCGGCGCGGGTGGGGGCTGGTAGGGCTTCCCTGGTGACCGGGAGCAGGTCCAGGTAGCGGCTGAGCAGGGCGGCGGCGTCGAGCATGGCGAGTCCGCGCAGGGTCAGCCGGCGCTGCCAGTCGGCCAGGGAGGCCGCCAGGGCACCGGTGCCGCCGGCCGTCCGGACCTGGCGCAGCACGGTGGAGACGTGGGCCGGCGGGTATCCGCCGCGGCGCAGGAGGTGGGCGAGCTCGGCGTCGCGGACGTCCTCGGCGCGGTAGACGCGGTATCCGGTGCCGGGGTCCCGGGCGGGCGCCAGGATGCCCGCCGCCTCCCAGCCCCGCAGGGTCGCCGGGGTGACGCCCAGCCGGCGGGCGACCTCGCCCACGGTCCGGGTGCCGGTGCTGGCGCCGGCGCCGCCGGACGGGACCGACCCGGAGTCCGGAGCCCGCCCCGACCCCGGGGCCGGGGCGTCCGGGACCGCGGCCGCGCCCGCCGCCGGGTCCACCGCCGCGACCGCGCTCCGTACGGCATCGAGGGTGGCCCGGTCGCGGAGGGACTGGCTGTGGCCGCGGTCGATGTGCGCCAGGGCTTCGTCCGGACCGCCGTGGTGCAGGGCGTGCATGATGCGGCCGGCGGTCGCGTGCCCGTACGCCGGGACGAGCGCGAGGAAGGCGCGGAGTGCCGCCGCGTGGACCTCGGTGTAGATCCGGTAGCCGCTGGGCGTGCGCTCGGCGGGCGGGATGAACCCGTCGCGCTCGTGGTTGCGGACGGCCTGGGCCGAGATGCCGTGTTCGCGTGCGGGGTCCGCCGGCCGGAGGGTGGTCATGGGTTTGAGACTTTACGTCACCCGTGCCCTGCAGGAGCGGCAGCCGATGGCCGGGAAGCTTCAATCGGGCTTTCAAGGATACGCTTGAGGCCCGTGAACCAGGACATTCCAGAGATCATCCTGAGCGGTGAAGACCGGCGCCTCCTCGCCCTCTGGGCGGCCGACTGCGCCGAACGGGTACTGCCGTTGTTCGAGGCGGCGTCCCCTTCCGACGCCCGTCCCCGCGAGGCGGTCGAGGGCGCCCGCGCCTACGTGCGCGAAGGCCGGCGGACGCAGCACCTCCGGTCCGCCGCGTGGGCGGCGCTCGCGGCCGCACGGGAGGCGTCCGCCCCGGCCGTCGCCTCCGCCGCCCGCTCGGCCGGCCTGGCGGCGGCGACCCCGTACCTGCACGCCCGGGCCACTCCCCACCAGATCAACCACGTCCTCGGGCCGGCCGTCCACCAGGCCCTGGCCCGCGAGATCGCCGCGGGCGGCGATCCCTCCGTCGGCGACGCGGAGATCCGGTGGGCGGCCGGGCGGGCCGGGCCGGCCGTGCGCGGGGTGGCGCGGCAACTGCCGCCCGGGCGGTACGGCCGCAGCCGGTCCGGCGCGCTGCACCGGCTGCTCGACGCGGAGCTGCGCGGATGAGGGGCACGGATGACGGGCGCGGCTGACGGGCGCCGCTGACCGGGATGCCTGGCCGGCACGGTGCGAGAGCAAAGGCACTTCAGGGTTCGATGGAGAAATTGTTGAAAGACATTCCATTGGCCGGAAATTCTTGCTCGGTTTTGCGACTTCCGCACTGATGTTTCATCATCATGACTGCACGTCAATTCCCGTTCCGTTCCAGGCAAAGGCTCATGTCCGCCCAGCAACTCTCGGACCTCATACGTTTCGCCCGAAGCAACTCCCCCTTCTACCGCGACCTCTACGCGTCCCTTCCGCCGGACGCCGACCGCCTCACCGACCTGCCGGTGGTCGACCAGAAGGAGTTCTGGGCCGCCAACTCCCTCCCCGGCAGCCGGGTGCTCACCGGCCCGCTCAGCGAGGCCACCGTCTTCAAGACCGGCGGCACCACCGGCTCCCCCAAGTTCTCGGTCTACACCCGCGACGAGTGGCGGACCTTCGTCACCACCTTCGGGCAGGGCCTCCTGGACGCCGGACTGCGGCCGGGGCACCGGGTCGCCGACCTGTTCTACGCCGGGGAGCTGTACGCCAGCTTCCTGTTCGTCCTCGACTCCCTCGCCCACGCGCCCGTGGACAACGTACGGCTGCCCATCGGCGGCGGTGCACCGCCGGAGTCGACCGTCCCCACCCTGCGGGACCTCTCCGCGCAGGTCGTGACCGGTACGCCGACCACCCTGTGCCGGCTCGCCGAGCACCTGGTCGCCACGGGCGAGCGGCTGGACTCCGCGGAACTGCTGCTGTTCGGCGGCGAGGCCCTCTTCGACGACCAACGACGGCTGCTGGCCCGGGCGTTCCCGAACGCCCGGGCGCGGTCGATCGGCTACGCCAGCGTGGACGCCGGCCTGCTCGGCCGGCCCGTACCCGGCCCCGACACCCGGGTGCACCGCGCCTTCGAGCCGTACTCGGTGGTCGAGATCCTCGACGACACCACCGGCGAGCCGATCACCGAGCCCGGCCGGCCCGGACGCGTCGTCGTCACCAGCCTCTTCCGGCGGCTCATGCCGGTCATCCGCTACCCGGCCGGCGACCGCGCCGAATGGACCGGCACCGGGCCCGGGCACTTCCGGATCCTCGGCCGGGCCGAGGAGGGCGTGCGGGTGGGGCCCGTATCGCTGTACACCCAGGACGTACAGGACGCCGTCACCACGGCGGACACCGACCGAGTGGTCGTCGGCACGCAGCTCGTGGTGCGGCGGTGGGACGGCCGCGACGGTCTCGTCCTGCGGCTCGCCACCGCCGCGGACGCCTCACCGGGCGCGCCGGACTCACCCGGCGCCCCGGACACACGGGACGTGCCGGACGTGCTGGCCAAGGCCGTCGTCGCCGAGCTGGAGGCCGTGCGGCCGCTGTACCCGGACAGCGTCCGGGCCGGGTTCGTCCACCCGCTGTCGGTGGAGTGGGTGCGGCACCGCGACCTCGCCGTCAACCCGCGCACGGGCAAGCTGGTCCGGGTCCTCGACGAGAGGCCGACCTCATGACCGCCCCGCTCGTCCTGCGGAACCGGGCCTTCGGCGCGGTGTGGCTGGGCCAGGTGCTGACCCAGGCCGCGGTGCGCATGTTCCAGGTCGGGGTGTCCTGGTGGCTGGTCTCCGATGCCGTTCCTGAATCCGCCGGACCGGCGTCCGGGCTGTTCATGGCCGTGTGCACGCTGCCCGCCGTGGCCCTGGCGGCCGTGGTGGCCAGGATCGTCGCCCGGTTCCCGCACCGCGCGGTGCTGCGGAACTCGGCCGCCCTGGCGGGACTGTCCGCGTCCGGGCTCGGCCTGTGGGCGTACGGCAGCGGACTGCCGCTGCCCGCCGTCTACGCCGCCGCCCTCGCACTGGCCGGCTGCCAGGCGTTCTTCGACCCCTGCCTGACCACCTCGGTGCCCTCACTCGTCGACGACGCCGACATCGAGACGGCCACCGGCTTCGAACTGTCCACCCAGTCCCTGGCGGGGCTCGGCGGGGCGCTGCTCGGTGCCCTGGCCGTGGACCGGATCGGCGTGGCCGGACTGGCCGGCGGCTGTGCCGCGGCCTACTTCGGCGCCGCACTGCTCGTCTCGGCCGCCCGGTTCCGGAGCCCGGAGCCCGCGCCCGTGCCCGACGGCGAGCCCGGACCCGGTGTCCCGGGCGCCGGAGGGGAGCCGCGTGCGCTCCGCCGGGTCCTGGCCGAACTGCCCTACGTGCGGCGCGTCCTGGTGTGCTTCACCGCCGCGAACCTGTTCACCGCGGCCGTGTTCGTCATCATCCCCCTCTACACCCGGTCCGTGCTGCACGGTTCGGGCGGCACGGTGGCCGTGCTCGAAGCCTCGCTGGGGACGGGTGCGCTGGTCGGCGCGTTCACCGGCACGCGCGTCCCGGGCCGGCCCACCACGGCCGGTGCCTGCTGCCTCGCGCTGATGGCGCTCGCCCTGGCAGGGCCCGGCCTGACCTCTTCCCTTCCGGCGGTCGCGGTCTGCCTGGCCGTGGCCGGCTGGTGCGCGGGGGCCGTGAGCGTCCGCTTCGTGGCGCTGTTCCAGCGGCTGGTGCCCCCGGCCGACAAACCGGGGTTCTTCGCGGTGATGCAGGCTGTGCTCGGCGCCTCCCTGCCGGTGGCCTCGCTGGTCTTCGGCTCCGCGGGCGACCTGCTCTCGCCGCAGACGCTGTGTCTGGTGCAGGGCATCGGCCTGCTCCCGGCCGCCTGCGCCCTGGCCGTGCTCGGCGGTGACGCCCCCGCGGATCCGGAACCGGAACCCGGGATCGGGCAGGAACCCGCGATCGGGCGGGAGCCCGAGTCCACCGATGCCGCCGCCGTCGGCGCGCGGGCGGCCGGAGGTGCCCGGTGAGCCCCATGCACCCCAAGCACCCCAAGCACCCAGCGGATCCCATGCACCCCGCGAACCCCGAAGCCCCCGAGAATCCCGTGATCAGCCGCGCCGTACAGGCCGACATCGCCGAACTCCGGCAGCTCTACTACGCCGTCTACGGGCCGCACTACCCGGTCGCGCTCGGCACCGACCCCGCCGAGATGGCCCGGCTCATCGAGGACCCCCACTCCCTGTGGCTCGTCGCCCGCTGCCCCGGAACCGGCGCCCTCACCGCCTCGGCCGCCATCCACGGCGAGCCGGGCAGCCGCATCGGCCGGCTGGAGGGCATCGCCGTCCACCCCGGGCACCGCTCCGCCGGCCTGGCCGCCGCGCTCACCGAGGCGCTGTGCGCCGGGATGCTGGGCACCGGCCGGCTGGACTCGGTCTACGCGACCGTGCGGACGGTCAGCGCCGGACCCCAGCGGGTCGTCGCCCGCAACGGCTTCCGCCCGCTGGGCATCCTGCCCAACGCCGTGGATCTGCGCAGCCGCGAGAGCCTCGCACTCTACGCGCGTCACTCCGCGGGGGTGCTCGACCGCCGGCTTCCGGTCGCCGAAGTCCCGGCCCCGCTGCTGCCGTTGCTGCGCACCGCCGGGCGCACGCTGGGCATCGGCTACGAGGACGTCCGCGCGTCGGCCCCGGCGCCACTCCCCTCCCCCGACCCCGGTTCCGGTCCCGCCGCAGCCCCGGCCGCGGCCCACCCTCCGGTCGGGCCGCTGGAGCTGATCGAGGCCCCGGCCTTCGTCCGCCGCCGGTTCCGCGAACGCTTCCCCGGCCGGGAGGGCTGGTTCTATCCGCTGCACACCCCGAACGTGCTGCTCACCCCCGAGGACGGCGCCTTCGAGGTGTACGCCTACCTCAACCGCGCGGGCGGGTACTGCTCGCTGCTGACCGCCCATCCCGGTCCGGCGGCGGCCGCCGACCACCTCGAAGCCGTCACCCGCGCCCTGTCCCGGGCGGGTGCCGGCTACGTGGAGGCACTCGTACCGCTCGCCCACCACGACGCCCTGGCGGCCTTCCTGGCCCAGGGGTTCGTGGCCGGGGCGGTCTACCCGGCGATGCGCGCGGAGGGCGACGTCTTCCACGACTACGCCGTGCTGTCCCGCTCCACGGAGCGGATCGACTTCCGCGGCGTCGCGGTCGAACCGCCCCTCCAGCCCTATCTGGACTGCTACGTGTCGGCCTGGGCGTCGACGCACCTGCCCACACCAACCGAGGTTGCCCCATGAACCCCCATCTCGCGCCGGTCGCCGTACCCGACCCGGCCCGGCTGCCGCACGTACAGCAGCTCTGCGACCTGACCGACCCGTACGCCTGCGGGCCCGCCGAGGACGAGCTGTTCGCCGCGGCCATGGCGGAGATCAACGCCTGGCACACCGAACGCTCCGCCTTCTACCGCTCGCTCCACGAGGCGACGCCGCCGGTGCCGGGAGAGCTGTACCGCACCCCGCTGGTCCACGCGAACTTCTTCAAGCGCCACGAGGTGCTGTCCGTGCCGCGCGAGGACGTGGAACTGCACCTGACCTCCTCGGGCACCACCGGCCAGAAGTCCCAGATGTTCTTCGACCACTGGACCATCCGCTCCGCGCAGCGCATGGTCGCCCGGATCTTCGAGCGCAACGGCTGGATCACCCCCGCGCAGGAGGTCAACTACCTGCTGTACAGCTACGAACCGTCGCCCTCGCTGAACCTGGGCACCGCCTTCACCGACAACTACCTCTGCGACTTCGCCCCCGCGCGCGCGGTGGCGTACGCCCTGCGCAACACCGGCGGCGGGGGCGAAGGACCGGGCGGCGGCCACGAGTTCGACCCGTTCGGCTGCATCGCCGCGCTGCAGCGCTTCGAGCGGGACGACGCGCCGGTGCGCATCCTCGGCTTCCCCGCCTTCCTGTGGTTCACCCTGGAGCGGATGCGGGCCATGGGCCTGCCGCCGCTGCGGCTGCCCGAGGGCTCCCTGGTGGTGCTGGGCGGCGGCTGGAAGGGCCACGCCGACCGGCGGATCGCCAAGGAGGAGCTGT
Organism: Streptomyces sp. NPDC089799; assembly: GCF_040684755.1. Lineage (NCBI taxonomy): Bacteria > Bacillati > Actinomycetota > Actinomycetes > Kitasatosporales > Streptomycetaceae > Streptomyces > Streptomyces sp. NPDC089799. The sequence continues at coordinate 152,732 of NZ_JBFBGR010000011.1, forward strand.
ACGCGCGGGTCACCGACCAGCTCGGCGTGCCCGGCGAGCGGATCCGCGACACCTTCGGCTCGGTGGAGCACTGCGTCCCGTACGTCGAGTGCGACCGGCACCGGCTGCACGCGCCCGTCTGGTCCCGGGTGACCATCCGCTCCACCCGCACCCTGGAGCCGCTGCCGTACGGGGAGCCGGGCTACCTGCACCTGGTGTCCCCGTACATCACCTCGGTTCCGGCGCAGAGCGTCCTGATGGGCGACCTGGCCTCGCTGCGGCCGGGGGACGCCTGCGGGTGCGGACTGGGGACCCCGTGGTTCACCGTGCACGGCCGTGCCGGGGTGAGCCGCAACCGGAGCTGCGCGGTGGCCGCGGCGGAACTGATGAAGGGTATGGCCCGATGACCACGACCGGAACGATTCCCGCCGCGCCGCACTTCTGGCAGGGCTCCTTCGTCGGCGACGAGGAGGCCGGCCGGCTGCTGGCCGGCCTGCCGGCCGCGGTGGAGGCAGCACTGTCCGAACCGCTGGAGACCGGGGCGGTCCTCGCGGCCTGCGACGCCCTGTCGGCCGCCCTGCTCGACCCGGACGACCCGGTGCACGCCCGGCTCGCCCCGCACCTGCCCGAGGGCGAGGACCCCGGGCTGCTCGCCGAACTCGGCCGGCTGCTCTCCCGCCGCGCGCTCACCCGCAAGCTGCGCCGGGAGCTCGGCAGCGCCGCGCCCGGCCGGCTCGACCGGCCCGATCCGCGGGAGACCGTGTACGAGGCGTGGGCGCCGGTCGGCATGGTCGCCCACATCGCCCCGGGCAACGCCTCCACGGTGGCCCCGCTGGGCATTGTGGAGGGGCTGCTCGCCGGGAACGTCAACGTGCTGAAGACCAGCGGCTCCGACACCCTGCTGGCGCAGCACCTGATGGCCGAGCTGGTCGGCTGCGACCCCGGGGGGACGCTCGCCGCGCGGATCGTGGTGCTGCGGTTCCCGTCCTCCCGGCAGGAGTGGCTGCGGCTGATGTGCGCGCCCGCCGACGCCGTCGCCGTATGGGGCGGCGAGGCCGCCGTCGAAGGGGTCGCGGCGCACGTCCCGGCGGGCTGCCGGCTGGTGGAGTGGGGGCACCGGATCTCCTTCGCCTATCTGACGGCGGACGCCTGGTCGGACGGGACGACGCTGCAGGCGCTCGCGGACGACGTGTGCCTGCTGGACCAGCAGGCCTGCTCCAGCCCTCAGGTGGTCTACCTGGACACCGAGGACGAGGGCGAGGTGTTCGCGTTCGCGGAGCGGTTCGCGGCCGTGCTCGGGGCCCGGCTGCCGGCGCTGGTCGGGACGACGGCCGCGGGTGCCCCGCGGGACCCGGCCGAGGAGGCCGAGCTGACCACGACCGAGCTGGTTGCGCGGCTGGAGGAACACCTGGGACTGACGCGGGTGTTCGCGGCACCGGACGGTGCGTGGCGGGTGATGGCCGACACCCGCTCCCCGCTGACCGCCTCGCCGCTGCACCGCAGCCTGTGGGTCAAACCCCTGCCCCGGAAGCGGCTGATGGCCACCCTGCGGCCGATGCGCCGCTACCTCCAGACGGCGGGGATCGCGGGCGGTCGCGCCGATGTCGCGGAGCTGTCCCGTGCGGTGCTGGCGGCCGGGGTCACCCGGGTCACTCCGGTCGGCGCCATGCTCGACAGCTACCCGGGCGAGCCGCACGACGGGGTGTACGCGCTCCAGCGGTACAGCCGCCGGGTCGCGGTGCAGGCCGACCCGGACCGCTTCTCCGCCACCGCCTGCCTGGACGACCTGGTGCGGCCGGTGGTGCTGCCCCGGCCGGACGGGCCGCTGCTGGGCAAGGACGAGGTGCGGGAGCTCAACGGGCTGGTGGCGGCCGCCGACGCCGAGCTGTACTTCCACAGCGGGGGCAGTACGGGCGCGCCCGCGGTGTCGCTGTTCACGTACGAGGACTACGACGTGCAGATGCACGCGGCGGCCCGCGGCCTGCTCGCCGCCGGCTACGACCCGGCCGGCGACCGTACCGCCAACCTCTTCTACTGCGGCGGCATGTACGGCGGTTTCATCAGCTTCTTCTCGGTGCTGGAGCGGCTCGGCGGGGTGCAGCTGCCGCTGGCGGCCGGGCCGGACCACGCGGCCACCGCGCGGACGCTGATCGAGCACCGGGCGGACACCCTCTTCGGGATGCCCTCGTACCTGTGGCAGCTGCTGCACGCGGAGGCGGACGCGCTGCGCGCCTACGGCGGCCTGCGCAAGGTCTTCTACGGCGGCGAGCACTTCACGCCCGGTCAGCGGCGCACCCTGGAGGAGGAGTTCGGCATCGAGGTGATCCGCTCGATCACCTACGGCAGCACCGACCTCGGTCCGCTCGGCTACCAGTGCGCGCACGGCGAGGGCGGCGTCCACCACCTGCACGCCGACCTGCACGCCCTGGAGATCCTCGACCCGGAGGAGGACCGGCCGGTCACCCCGGGCGAGACGGGCCGGCTGGTGTTCGGCACGCACGCGCGGCGCGGGCAGCAGCTGGGCCGGTACGTCATCGGCGACCTCGGCCGGGAGGTCCCGGGCCGTTGCGGGTGCGGCAGTCTGGCGCCGCGCTTCGAGCTCCAGGGGCGGACGGGCGACGTCATGCGGGTGGCGACGTACTTCCTCGACCGGCGCCGCTTCGTGACGCTGGCCGGGGAGGAGGGCGGTCACCGCGGGGAGCTGCAGATCCTGCTGGGGCTGACGGAGGCGCGCGAGCGGCTGACCGTACGGGTGGAGCGGACGGAGGGAACGGATCCGGAGCGGCTGCGGGAGGTGTTCCTGTCCGGCTACCCGGAGCTGGGGTCCGCGGTGGCGGAGGGTCTGCTGGAGCTGGTGGTGGAGGCGGTCGACGGGGCGGCGCTGGAACGCACCCCGGCGAGCGGCAAGCTCCGGGCGGTGGTGGACGCGCGGCGCTGAGCCGGGGGTTGCGGGCGCGGGGCCGGCCGGTGCCGGCCGGCCCCGCGCCTCCTGTGGTCCCTTCCGGTTCAGCCCCCGACGTGGATGCCGGGGCGGCGCCCGGGGTCGGGTTCGTGGCTGCGGATGATCTCGCGGGTGACGGGCGCCGTGTCACCGCGTCCGAGGAGGAAGTAGCGGACCATGTGCACCAGCGGACTGCCTTCCGCCCAGGCGAAGTGGCATTGCGGCAGGACCCCGGTGGCGTCGCGCAGGGCGAGCAGGACGGCGGCGATCGCGTTGGGGGCGGCCGGGGCGTCGGCCCGCAGGATCCGGTGCCCGCCCACCTCGACGCCGTGCACGGTGAGGGTGTCGCTGAAGTCGGAAGGGTCGACGACGTCGATCTCGAGGAAGATCACGTCGGCGAAGCCGGGGACCGGGTTGACCCCGCGCTGTTCGCTTTCCTTGGCGCTGTACTCGGCGGTGTCACCGGCCTGGCGCCGGTTGGCGATCAGGTTGACGGCGTTGTCGTGGGCGAGGGTCTCGTCGATGAACCGGCGGGCGTCGGCGTCGAAGACGATGCGGTCGGCGCGCAGTTCGGTGGTGCGGGAGACCCGGGAGACCAGGGAGACCACGACGATGCCGGCGATGAAGAACCCCGAGATCAGGATGCCGTCGGGCTTGTCGACGATGTTGGCGACCAGCGCGTACAGCAGGACCAGGGTGAGCGCGGAGAATCCGACGGCGGCCCCTCGCCGGCGGCGGCGCGCGGAGGACACCGTCACCGCGAAGGCGGCGGAGACCATCATGGCCAGGATGCCGGTGGCGTAGGCGCCGGCCTGCTCGTCGACGTCGGCGTTGAAGGCGATCGTGATGACGATGCACAGGGCGGTGTAGACGAGTACGACGGGGCGGACGGCGCGGCCCCATTCGGGGGCCATCCCGTAGTCGGGCAGGTAGCGGGGGACGATGTTGACCAGTCCCGCCATGGCGGACGCGCCGGCGAACCACAGGATCAGGATGGTGCTGATGTCGTAGACGGTGCCGAAGCCCTCGCCCACCTGCTCGTGGGCCAGCCATGCCAGGGCACGGCCGTTGGCGGCGCCGCCCGGCTCGAACGCCTCGTGCGGGATGAGGAGGGTGGTGACGAAGCTCGCGGTCAGCAGGTAGACGCTCATGATGGCGGCGGCGGTGGTCAGCAGCTTGCGGGTGTTGCGGATGCGTGAGCGGAGCCGCTGCTCCTCGTCGCTTCCCCCGGCTTCGACGAGCGGCATCATGCTCACTCCGGTCTCGAAGCCCGACAGGCCGAGGACCAGCAGGGGGAAGGCGAGCAGGGCGGGGCCGATCAGGTGGCCGAAGCCTCCTCCGGTCGAGGTGAGGGCGTCGGTCCAGTCCGGCCAGGCGGTCGGACTGGTGATCACGTGGGCGAGGCCGACGGCGATCACGACCGCGTTGAGCACCAGGAACACGGCGACCAGGGGGATGGCCACGCCGACCGCTTCGCTGAAGCCGAGCAGGAACACGCCGCCGAGCACCAGCAGCAGGGCGATCGTGAGGCCGACCTCGTGGCCGTGCAGTGCCGCGGGGAAGAACGGGTTCTCCATCACGTGGACGGTGGCGTCCGCCGTGGACAGGGTGATGGTGATGATCCAGGAGGTGGCCACGAAACCCAGCAGGACCAGCACGAACAGCTTGCCCCACCAGAACGGCAGCAGGTCCTCCAGCATCGCCACCGACCCGGCGCCGTGCGGGCTCTCCTTCGCCACCCGCCGGTACATCGGCAGCATGCCGAGCAGGGTCAGCGCGACGATCAGCAGGGTGGCCAGGGGGGAGACCGCTCCGGCGGCGAGGGCGGCGATCGCGGGCACGTAGGCCAGGCTGGAGAAGTAGTCCACGCCCGTCAGGCACATCACCTTCCACCAGGCGTGCGGCTGCGCGTGGCTCTCTTCCGCCGCCGGCCCCACCGGCTGGACCTGGTGGCGCAGCAGCCACCGGGCCAGTCGGCCGGTCGGCTGTCCGCGCCGGTGAGGGGTGTCGACCACCTCCGGCACCGCCGGCTGTTCCGCTCCGCCCATGTCCCGATTCCGCCCTTGCCACCCACCGGGTGCGCCGGCACGGAACGGTGTCCGCAAGCGAGAACCCGGACATTTGCCGTGATCTACCCGCCCTCACGGTAGACGACCGCGTCCGGGGCGCTCCTGCGCGGCGCGCCGCACAAGAGCGTCCCCGGTCCGCCGTCCGGTGCGTGCTCTGCTCCCTGCGTGACCGTCAGGTCCGGTCGCGGGTCTCGTCGACCACCGGGAGGGCGGTCGACACCCGGCGCCGGCGCAGGACGCTCGCGTACACGCCGAGGCCGAGCAGGCCGACGCCCATCATGATCAGTCCGACCGCGTCCAGGTCGACGCTCTCCATCTTCCAGTCGCTGGCGAAGGTGAGGACGGCCCCCACCGTGATCAGCGCGATGCAACCGCCTATGCCGGCCATCCGCGTTGCCTCCTCTTCCGATCGGGTCGTCCGGCCCGTGCCCGGGTGCGCCTGCTGAAGCAGCCGCCGCCGGGGGGATCCACCGCCGCACTCCACGCGTATGACCGGAAGGCGGCCCGGCAAACCCGTGCGGCGCCGCCTCGGTCGCCGTTGTCCACAGCCCGTCCGGGCGGCCGACGGGCTGTCAGTGGACCGTGCGACGATCCGAGGCATGATCGTCTCGTTGGAATCCCTGCTGCCCACCGGTGGTACGCACGCCTCGACCACCTACGCCGACTGGGTCACCGCCCACGACCCGGACGCGGCCGAGGTCGCGCGCGACCTGATCGACTTCATGCGCGCCGAGCTCGGCCGGTCCTACGACAAGCCCGGCGGCTTCGTGGACACCATGGCGTACCGGGCGCGGCAGCTCCCCCCGGCGCACCTGCCGTGGTTCTGGGACACGGTGGGCCACCGGCTGATCGGGTACGGGAGCCGGCCGGGCGGGCGGGCCTATGCGGCGGCGCGGGCGGCCGAGGCGGAGCACGGGCTGCCGGTGGACCCCGGCTACCGCCGGGCGAACGCGCTGCTGTTCGCGGCGGGCGGGGCCATGCCCGCCAAGGAGTTCGGCGCCCATCAGCGGTTCCTCACCGCGACGCTGGACCCGGCCGGGGCGCACACGGAGCTGGAGAGGTTCCTGACGGCGTGGGCGGGCTCGCGGGCGGACCTGCCGGCGGACCTGGTGCGGCGGGTCCGGGCCTCCGCCAAGGCCGCCGGGCACGGGGAGGCGGAGATCGCGCGGATGACCGGCGCGATCCTGTCGGTCACCCGGAAGAAGTCCGTGCCGGACGCCCTGCTGGACGCGGCGTGCACGGTCCTGACGGCCCATCCGCCGACGGACACGGTGTCCGCCGGGCTGGTGGAGGTGTTCCCGGAGGGGGTGACCGACGGCGGGGCGTGGCTGCGGCTGCTGGACGGCTGCGGCGCGGCCGCGGCGATGGCCGAGGGGCGGGTCGTGCCGGAGGGCGGACTGCACCGCTGGGTGGGGCACTTCGTGCACATGTACCAGTACACCCGGGCCGGCGGTGGCGGTGTCACGCGACAGCCGCTGCCCGGCGAGTTCCTCGACCTGGTGGGCGCGTTGGGGCCGGGACTGCGGGCGGAGGGCGGCCCGGTGACGGTGCACACCACCCGGCACCACTACCAGGGCTTCGACGCGGACGTGCTGGACGCCCTGCTGGCGGCGGGGGTGGCGGTCGTCGACCCGGGCCCGGAGATGCGGATGCGGTTCTGGGGCGAGCGGTCCCGGCGCGACCTGGTCGCGCTGGCCGCCGACCCGGTGTTCGGCCCCCGGCTGGAGGGCACGGTGCACGAGCACCTGCTGCCGAACTGGTCCCCGGCCCGGGTCCGCCGGGCCGGGACGGCGATCACCCTGCTGCCGGGCAACGAGGGGATCGCCCAGGGGGTCGCGGCGCGCGTGGGCAAGCTGGTGGACACCGTCGGCGGCGGGGGCATGGCGGGGGCCGAGGAGTCCCTGGCGGAGCTGGAGACCCTGCTGGACCGGCCCACGGTCACGGCGCTCGGCGGCATCGTCGAGGCGCTGGCCGGAGCGGGTGCGGCGGGGGCCCTGCAGCGTTCGCTGACCGGTGGGCTGCCGGAGGAACTGGCCTGGCCCGAGTTGGAGTCGGTATACGCCGGGTTCGCGTCGGCAGCCGGCCCGGAGGGGGCCGGAGGGCCGCTGCCGGGTGTGGAGGGGGTGACCACCACCTGGCCGGTGCTGACGGTGTTCGGGCGGGACCGGGCGGTGGCCGTCGCCCCGGACGGGGTGCGCGGCTCCTGCCGGTTCACGGTGCCCGAGGACGCGACCATGTTCGCGGTGCACTACGTGGGCGGCTCCTTCCTGGTCAGCTGGTCCGTCGAACCGAGTCCCTACTTCTGCGACACCGCCGTGTGGTCCGACCGGCCCGAGGAGCCGTTTGCCCCGGAGCAGCTGGGCGGGCTGCTGCCGTTCGGCGGCAGCCTGGACGGGGCGTACGGCTTCCAGTTCGAGACCGCCGACGGGGGCGGGCGGCACTCCGGGCAGCGGGTCCTGCGCCCGGGCGGCCGCGAGGGCATCGACGGGGACGAGCTGCAGCTCGGCGACGGCAAGCGGATCTGGAGCAACGGCATCTACAACGACCGGGCGTGGGAGGTGGTGGACCCGGTCACCGGGCAGCCGGGCGGCGCGGTGGCCCTGCCGGACTTCCCGGGCCGCCCGGCGGGCGCCGATCCCGCCGCGGAGCCCTCCGAGGCCGGGATGAGCGTGGCCAGGGAGGCCCTGCAACTGGCGCCGCTGCCCGAGGGCCTGACGGGCTCCCCACTGGGCAGCCGGGACGGGCTGGTCGGGACCCGGATCCTGTTCCGCACCCGGCACCGCGGCAACGCACCCGACCACTACCTGGTGGAGAGCATCGACGGGCGCAAGGCCCTCTTCGACATCGACCGGGCGGGGCAGGAGCCGTGGGGGCTGTGGGCACCGCCGGAGGGAGCGGTGGAGGACGTGGTGCTCGCCGAGGCGCAGACCCGGACGGGGGTGCGCGCGTACGCGGCGGACGGCGTGCTGCTGTGGGAGCTGGACGGGCACGCCTCGCCCCGCCATCCGCGGGTCAAGCCGGTCCGGAAGGCCACCGCCTCGGGCGGTGTGGCCCTGCCGCCCGCGTTCTGGTACCTGCTGCGGACCCGGGACGCGGCCGGGTCCCGGGCGCTGCGGGCCGTGGGACGGGAGACGGCGGAGGCGCTGCTGGCGGCCGCCCGCACCGGAGCGGAGGCGCTGCGGGCCGCCGTGGCCCGCGAGCTGCCGGCCGTCACCGACCCGGTGCTGGCCGGGGCGGTGGCGGCGGTGGCCGCCCGGGCCCTCCGGGTGGAGGAGCGCCGGCTCGCCCTGCACCGGCGGGTGACCCTGCTCGCGGAGGCACCGCCGGCCCTGCCCCGCCGGTCCGTGCCGGACAGCGAGCTGATGCCCGCGCTGTGCGGGCTGGTGTCGTACGGGGAGAGGGACGCGTGGCGGCGGACCGCGGACGTGGGTCTGGCCGCGACGCTGAGCGCTCTGGCGGCCGATGGCGCCTGCCTGGCGGGGACCCTGGTGGAGGAGGTGCGGCGGCTGTCGCCGCCGGCGCCGCCGCAGGACTGGTCGCAGCTGCTGGGCACGGTCGGCGCGGCGGCCTGGCGGGCGGCGGTGGCACCGACCCCGGACGGGGAACGGGCCGCGCTGATCGCGCTGCTGGACACCTGGGCCGACCAGCCGTTCGCCCGGGCGGGCGGCCGGTGGTGGGCCGGGCGGGCGGCGGCCGAGGTCCTGGACGGGCTGCGTGCGGACGGCATCACGGTGGTGTCCGCCGCGGTGCGGCACGGGGGCTCGGAGTGCTGGTTCGTGGCCCCCGCCGCGGAGGGGGCGGACGACCCGGTGCCGGCGGCGGTTCCGCAGGCCCGGCCGGTCGTGGTGGAACGGGACGACGCAGCCCGGCTGCGGGCTCTGGTCGCCGCCGTCGAGGAGCACGGCCCGCTCCCGGTGCCGGAGTCGGCGGCGGCCCGGTTCGCCGCGCTGACCGGCGTGCGGCGGGCGGTGGCCCGGCTCGTGGTGGCCGGCCTGGTGGGCCGGTTCGACCGGGACGAGGACCGCTCCCTGGTGCGCAAGGCCCCCTACAAGGCGACGCCGATGACGGCCGAGGAGTACGACGGGCTGCGCGCGCGGCTCGGCGGCGCGGGCCGGAGGGCCGTCCTGGCGGCAGCCCTTCCGGATGACCCGGCCGAGCTGTGGCGGCCCGGCGGGATCGAGGCGGCGGTGGAGCGGATGGCCGCGGTGTGGCGGGAGCTCGTGGGTGTGCTGCCCGCTGTCCACGACGAGGCGGCAGACGCCCTGGAGGACGCGCTCGGGCTCTCCGAGGTGTGGGCCCGGCGGCTCGCCGGCGGGTACGGGGCGGCCGCGGACTCCACCGTGGAGGCGGCCGGCTGGGAACTGGCGGCGACCCCGTACGGGATCGGGGTGGAGGTCCGCGCCGTGCCCCCGGCCGGGCCGGAGCTGCCGTACCGCACCCCGGTGGGCCTCGACCTCGGGCAGATCGCGAGCGCGCTGGTGTGGGCGTGGACGGACCGGCCCGCGGGCGATCCGGCGGTGGCCGGTGCGGCGGCCCTGTACGAGCGGCTGCGGGCCGAGCTGGACCGCCCACAGCTGTTGCTGCCGCTGGGCGGCGGACGGGTCAAGGACACCTCGGCGGACATCGAGGAGCGGTTCGGGCCGGGGCGGCTGCCGGTGGCGATGGACTCCCGCAAGGAGGAGGGGCCCGTCCCGTTGACCGCGTACGACTCGGGGCCGCTGGTGGTGTGCGCGCCCGGCGGGGCCTCCTTCCTGCGGCCGGCGGCCGTCGCCGATCCCGAGGTGTGGGAGCGGGTGCGGGAGCTCACCGATCTGACCGAGGAACTGGACCGGGTGGCGCCGCTGGTGGCCGGCGGCGGCCTGGAGCGGATGATGCGCCGGGCCGGCTCGGGAGTGGTGCCGGCCGGGGCGTACGAGGCGGATCCGCGGCAGTCCTGCCCGGAGCTGGTGGCCCGGGTGGCGGAGCGGCTGGGAGCGGGCGCGGACGCGGCAGCGCTGTACCTCCAGCTGGCGACGCTGGCAGCGCCCACCGACCGGAACGTACGGCGGTGGAACGGCTGGACGACCAAACGGCACGCCGAGGTCCGGGCGGAACTGCTCGGCACGGGCGCGGTGGTGGAGGCCAAGCGGGCGCGGGCCGGGCGGACCCTGTTCCTGCCCGGGGAGTGGACGGAGCTCAAGGCTCCGCACCTGCCGCTGGAGACGGTGAAGCTGGCCCCGCACGAGGTGCGCCCGCTGTGGGGCAACAGCATCCGCTCGCCGTTCGGCCGGGTGCTCCCGACCGCTCCGCTGCACGAGATGTTCGCCGCGGCGTGGCAGCGCCTGCACCCGCAGGACGGTGACGCGCAGGACTGAGCGGCGAGGGGGGCGGGGTTCGGCCGAACGGGGTGCGTCAAGATCGCCTCGAACCGCAGACTGGTCGGATGAGTGCATCTGATGCCAAGGCCGACCTCCGCTTCTACCTGCAGTCCGCCCGTGACGCCCTGCTGTGGAAGCTCGAAGGGCTCTCGGAGTACGACGTCCGCCGCCCGGCGACACCGACCGGCACCAATCTGCTGGGCTTGGTGAAGCATGCGGCGGGCGTGGAGCTGGGCTATCTCGGCGACACGTTCGGACGGCCGCCGGGCGAGCCGCTGTCCTGGTTCGGGGTCGGCGCCGAGGCCAACGCGGACATGTGGGCCACGGCCGAGGAGTCGCGCGAGGACGTGCTCGCCCTGTACCGCCGGGCGTGGGCGCACGCGGACGCGACGCTGGACGCGCTGCCGCTGGACACCGTCGGCAGGGTGCCGTGGTGGCCGGACGGCAGGGACGAGGTCACCCTGCACCACGCCGTGGTGCGGGTGATCGCCGACACCCACCGGCACGCCGGCCACGCCGACATCCTCCGGGAACTGACGGACGGCGCCGCGGGCATGAACGAGGGGAACGACAGCATGCCGTCGGACGACCCCGCGTGGTGGAAGGAGTACCGGGGCCGCCTGGAGCAGGTTGCCCGGAAGGCGGCCGGGCTCTCGTGACCGGCCGGGGCCCGTCCGGCGGGTCGGGGTCGGACGGGCCCTAGCGGCGGAGGCGGTGGATGCGGTCGACGCCGTACCACTTCGACACGCAGGCGGCGACCCAGTCGCGGTCGTAGCGGGAGGTGTAGAAGGGTTCGGCCAGGTTCCCGATGTACAGGGGCCGGTAGCCCACGTCCGTGGCGCCCCGTGCCGCTTCCGCGCGGATGCGGGCGTTCTGGGCGTCCCAGGCGACCGACCGGGTGACGGTGGCGGTCGTCAGCCGCTGGAGGCCCGGGACGAGCACGGCCAGCGAGGCCAGCGCCACGCAGGCGGACACCAGGATGCCGGCCGCCTGGATCCCCGCCGCCGTGATCCCGGCCGCCCCGCGGCCCGCCGCCGCGGCCGGGCGGCCGGCCCGGAGCCGCCCGAGCCGGTCCCCCAGCAGTACGCCGTAGCCGCACAGGGCCAGTTCCATGAGGGCGAGGTGGCTCGTCCAGGTGCGGGCGTACGTCCATCCGTCCGGCCCGTAGCCGCTGCGCAGGCCCAGCGCCACGGCGAACGACCCGAGCAGCACGACGGGTACGGGCAGCAGCAGTACGGCGAGCAGCATGTGCCGGGGGACGGCCGGTCGCGCCTCCCGCCCGCCCCTGGCGGGGGCGCGGAGCCGGCACCCCAGGCCCAGGAGGATCCCGACCGCGGCGGCGCCGAGGTACGCCCACTGGCCGGCGATGGAGCCCCACATGTGCAGCCAGCCGTCGAGGGTGCCCCGGAGGCCGGCCCCGGAGAGCGGGGATTCCCCGGCCGGCTGCTGGGCGCGGCGCCAGCGGGCGCCGGGGGACGTGTAGAGCACGATCAGGCCGCACACCAGGCCGGAGCACCAGAACAGACACCAGAGGGACGCGCGCCGGGTCCGCGCCAGACCGAGCCGGGGCAGCGCCACCAGGCCGACCGCGGCCGCGAGCAGTCCGCTGACGAGCGCGAACGGTTCACTCAGGGTGCCGAGCCCGGCCGCGATGAGGAAGGCCGCGGCGTATCCGCAGATGCGTGGCCCGGTCCGCGGCCGGCGGACGGTGGCGATGGCCGGCAGGAGCGCCCACACGCCGATGACGCTCGGCACCGTGTGCGAGATGGTGGCCGGGGCCCACAGCAGTACCTGGTAGGCGCGCGGTCCCGCGTAGTAGAGGAGCGCCTGGAGGACCAGGGCGCAGGCGACCAGGAGCAGCACCCGGGGCCGTCCGCCGAGGAGGCGCACCGCCTCCCGTCCCAGCAGGACCAGGCCGAGGGTGAAGGTGACGGCGATGACCGTGGGCAGGACCTTCACTCCGGCCAGGCCGTCCCCGTACACGAGACCGCTGAGGAAGGCGTTCGCGATCCGGCCGTTCTGGGTGGTGTAGAAGTCGGCGGTGATGCCGAGGACCCCCAGGTCACGGGCCTTCCAGCCGGCGCACCAGTCGTCGGAGGTGGGCCGCAGGTAGAGCCCCAGGAAGCATCCGACGGCGACCAGGGCTCCGGCCGCCGCCACCAGCGTGCCGCCCGCCGCAGGCAGGAGCGCCCGGCGGAGGGCGGAGCGGAATCCGGTGGGGGTGGACCGCGGGGCGGCGGGATGTGCCGCCGGCTGCGGAGCGTCGTCTCCGGCGGTGCTCTCCCTCGGTCGGAGCACTGGTCGTTCCTCCCGTTGCAGCGAGGGCGGGCCGGGAAATCCCATGATGTGCACGGTTCGTGCGCGGCGGCATCCGGGAGGCACCGCCACGGGAACCCGGCGAGGGGTCAGACGGGGTCGGTGCCGTCGCCCGGTGGCGGTGCGGTGCGGAGGCGCCGGAGTTCCGCGAGGAGGTGCTCGTACGCGCGCCGCTCCTCCGCCACCGCGCGCCGGAACGGGGGGTGCTGCGGATCGCGGCGGGAGCGGGCCTCCCGGGCGGCGGCGAGGCGGGCGGCCCTGGCCCGGTCGGCGCGGCTCCTCGCCTCGGCGTACCCGTCGTCGAGGAGTCCATGGCCGAGCACCTCGTCGAAGGCGCGCTCCGCCAGCGTGCCGGTCCGGTCGAGGCCGGCCGTGCAGCTCTCGGGGGCGGTCCGGTCGCAGGGTTCGGCGAGCGCGCCGGCGAACGACTCCAGGGTGGCCTTGAGTTCCGGGTACCCCCATGCCGGTGAGGGATCGTTCCGGCACCCGGTCGCGAAGGCCGCGACCGCGGCCAGGGAGAGCACGGAGAGCAGGGCGCGGGCCGTTCCCGGTCCAGCGCGCCCGGTGGAGCCGGAACAGGGAGTCATGGCGCCCCGATCGCCCGCGGGTCAGGAGCGGGCCGCCGCCGGGCGGTGCCGCTGCGGTCCGGCCGCCATCCTCACTCCCGTGGGCCCGGCCCGCCACCCGGGGTAATGCCGGCCCGGCCGCCCTTCCAGGGCGGGACCGCCCGCTGCCACACGGAGGCGGGTCCGCCGCCCGGGTGCCCCGCACCGGACGGGGAGGCCGTCGCGACGTGCAGGGCCGCGTCCAGGCCGACCGCCGCAGCGACGGCCGCGGCCCCGGTGGCTCCGGCCACGAGGACCGGAGCGCCCGTGTACAGCATCCCGGACTCGTGCCAGGGCTGCGGAACGCTCGCGCCCGGACCGCCGGTCCCGGCGCCGCCGGGTGCGTCGGGCAGTCCGGGGAGGGCCGAGGTCCCGACGGTGCCGGTGTCCGCGCGGCCGGCGAGCAGGCCGTCGGCCGCGCCGACGGCGCCGTAGCCGGCCCGGCCGCCCGCGTCGGTCACCGGGGAGAACCGCGGCGCGGACTGCGGGGCGGACTGCGAGGCGGACTGCGGGTTCGCCGCGTCCGCCGTACCTGCCGTGCCTGCCGTGCCCGCCGTGCCCGCCGTGGCCGTCGTGCCCGCAGTGCCCGCAGTGGCCGCAGTGGCCGCAGTGGCCGCAGTGGCCGCAGTGGCCGCAGTGGCCAGGCTCGTGTCGACGGTGCCGGTGCCGGGCCGGCGGAAGTACAGGCGCACGCCCTCGCCCTCCGGGCTCACCGAGAGCGGGCCGGTGGTCTGCGGCAGCCCGGTCGGGAAGGGGCCGGCGAGCGGGGCGTCCGGTGCGGGCTGGACCCAGGCCAGCACTCCGCGGAGCGTGGTCGCGTAGACGTGCCGGCGCCCGGAGGCGTCCGTCGCGGTGACCGGGTCGCCCTGGAGGCCGGAGCCTCCGAGGGACTGCCACGGCCCGAAGGCGCCGCCCGGGGTCTCCTGCGTACTGCTGCGCAGGGTCCGCCGGGAGTCCCGCACGTACGCCGTCATCCGGCCGGTACGGTCCACGGCGACGGCGGGCCCGCCGAGGGCCGAGGTGACCGCCGTGTCCCCGGTGTCGGGGGTGCCCAGGGACCGCCAGGGGCCGAACGTGCCGTCGGGCCCGGCCTGGACGGCGTACACGACCTCCCGGCCGTATCCACTCGGTGTCGCGCCCAGCGTGGTACGGGTGCCGAAGACGGCGATCCGGCCGTCGGGGAGGCGGGCGGCGGTGGCCCCGGTGTCGAGGCCGGTGCCGGGGAGGAAGCGGGGGCCCTGCCAGTCGGCCCGCGGGCCGCCGCGCGACCAGTACGCCATCCGGCCGTCGAGGACGGCGAAGGCCCAGAGGCGGCCGGAGCGGCCCTCGGCCATCCAGGAGGTGCCCTCGCCGCGGCTGTAGCGGATGGTCTGGTTCCATCCGGCGCCGGTGGGGCGGGTGGCGGCCTTGCGGTCGCCGCAGCCGGCGGGGCTGCCGCACCAGTTCAGGTCGTCGAGCCAGGCGTAGGTCTTGAGGTAGCCGAGCTTCTCCTCGGCGGTCTCGGGGGCGAGCGTCGGGGGCAGCCCGGTGTTGGGGTAGCTCACGTAGTTCTGGACCGAGAAGTGCGGCCGGCCGGTGGACCTCGCGTAGCGTTCGGCCGCCGCCTGGACGAAGCGGGCGCCGTACATGTGGTCCTGGTGGTCGGCGAGGACGTGGCTGCCCGGGTACAGGCCGGGCGTCGGGTCCTGCGTCCGTATCGTGGTCGGCCGGTACGTCGCGAACACCTGGGCCACGGCCTCCACGACCTGGTCCCTGGTGTACGAGAACCAGCCCTTGACCGGGGTGCCGGAGGTCAGCTGGGCGCCCAGGGCGGCGGTGTCGCCGTCCCACAGGCCGCGGAGGCTGTCGGGGTTGTCGTCGGAGATGCTGCGGGCCTCGCGCAGCTGCATCCACACCAGATTGACCTCGGGGCGGGCCACGAGGACGTCCACTTCCGCGCTCCCGCCGCCGGCGGTGGGTATGGACTTCCGCTGCCACGCGCTGGTGCGGTCGCCGGTGGCCATCTGCGCGTAGGCGCCCCGGATGCCGTTCTGGCGGGCCTCGGCGTAGGCGGCGCGGTCGGCGGGCCGCGCGGTGTCGTCCAGGTGCGGGCCGTGGGCCTCGTTCCTGCCGTCGGACTCGCCGGAGGTCAGGTAGACGCTGGTGACCCTGATGCCGGCCGCTATGGAGCGGGAGATGTCGGGGTTCATGAAGAACAGGTCGTCGTCGGGATGGGCGACGACCTGGACGACGGATCCCTCGGTGACGCTCGGGCGGAAGGCCGGCGCGGGGGCGGAGGGCCGCCCGGAGGTCCCGGACGCCCCGTCCGACCCGTATCCGTAGGCCCAGGTCGTGAGCCCGGCCGCACCGACGGACAGCGTCGCGAGGAGGGCCGCGAGGCGGGTGCGGCTGGCCAGGGACATCTGAGAACGCCTTGAGGATCGGTGCGGTGCGGGGTCCGCCGTGGAGGTCGGTCGGTGCCCCGACGGCTCCACCGTGTGCAGAGGCGACCGGCGGCGATTATGCCCCGCCCGATTTCGACTGACACACCCTCAAGGGGCATATGAAAGGAAGGTGAGTTACGTGATGGTTGTCACGATTTGCCCCAATTGCCAATCTTTGGGCAATTCCGACATCGCCGCATCGCCCGTGCGGCGATGTGGCATTGACCACACCGCCGCCCGCACCACACCGCCGCCCGCAACGCACCGCGCCGTGTCGCGCCTCACCGCGGGTGCGCCGCCCGGAGGATCAGAACGCGCTCTTCGACGCGAGCTGGACGACGCACTCCTTGTACTCGCTGCCGTCACCCTTGCCGGTGTACGGCGTCTTGGCCTCGACCTGCTGCGAGGCGCCGGCCTTGACCTTGAGGTTGTCCACGGTGGCCAGGGCGAGGTTGGCGTCCGAGCCGGCCTTGCCGCGGAACTTCATGGTGATGTCGTAGGTGTAGTCCAGGGAGCCGTTGTTGGTGACGGTCAGCCGGGCGACCAGGTTCTTCCTGGAGTCGTCCAGCTTGCACGCGTCGATCCGGATGTCCCGCTCGGCCTTGTCGCCGCGCGAACCGCCGGTGACGGAACTGCCCCCCGAGGTGCTGCCGCCGGTGCTGCTGTCGTTGTCGTGGCTGCCGCCGGTGGTTCCCCCGGTGGAGCCGCCGGAGCCGGAGTCGGAGCCGTGGCTGCCGCTGCTGCTGTGACCGCCGCCGCAGCTGCCGCCGTGGGAGCCGCGGGCTCCGGTGAGGGCGACGATCGCGATGCCGAACACGGCTATGGCGCGGACGTGACGAAGTTTCACGTTCAATTCCCGTTGCAAAGTCTGGTGATCGAGTTACCGCCCGCCTTGACGAGCGCACGTCACCATAGCGGTTGCCGGGCCCGTGGACTGTGACGGTTCTGCTGTGGACTGTGACGGTTCTGCTGCAAACAGGAGTTGAGGGAGTGAAGGTGACGCCGCGCCCCCACGGGCACCCGCCGGGCGTGACGCCGGCCGCCGGCTAGCGCGAGGCCCGCTGGGCCTCGACGATCTGCCGGACCGAGTCCTCGACCCCGGACGCCCGGGCCTGGACCCGCTCGGCGAACCGGGGGAACTGCCCGGCGATCGCGCTGAGCAGCCGCAGCTCCAGCGGTGCCACGTTGACCTCGCACAGGTCGCGGCGGACGGCCCGTACGACACCTTCGGCCACCTGCGCGGGGCTGACGGTCCGGATGCGGTTCGGCGTGGCGGCGCCGGTCGCCGCGAACATGCCGGCGTCGCGCACGAATCCGGGCTGGACGAGGGACACCCCGACCCCGGTGCCGGCGAGGTCCTGGCGCAGGGCCAGGGCGAATCCCCGCAGCCCGAACTTCGTCGCGTTGTAGAGGGAGGAGGACCGGGTCGCGGCCTTGCCCGAGATGGAGCCGACCAGCACGATGTGGCCCCGGCCGCGCGCCACCATCGGCTCGGCGAGCGCCCGGCACAGCATCACGGGGGCGCGCAGGTTGACGTCCAGGGCGCGGTCGATCTGGTCCTCGCTGTAGTCGAGCAGTTCGCCGCTGGCCGGCAGGGCCGCGTTCGCGATCAGCAGGTCCGTGTCGGCACACGTCCGGGCGAGGCGGGCCACGTCGTCCCGGTCGGCCAGATCGGCGAGCACCGTGCGCGCGCCGTACGCGTCCGAGGCGGCCTTCAGGGCCTCCTCCCGCCGTCCGGTGACCACCAGGTCGGCGCCATGGGCGGTCATGGCCGCGGCCAGGGCCGTCCCGATCCCTCCGGTGGCACCGGTGAGCAGAACCTTCGATCCGCGTACGTCCACGACAACTCCCCTTCTCGGCCTGTTCGTTCGAACGAACAGTAGGGAGGTCGGCCGGGCCTGTCCAGAGCGCGGAGCCGCCGGATCCGTCCGTCCCGGGGCCGCCCGGCCGGCGCCGTCGGGCGCTGGGGCAGAATGCGGTCATGCCCGCTTCCTCCGACACGCGCCAGAACATCATCGACGCCGTACTGCGGATCATCGGCCAGGACGGGATCGCCGCGGTGTCCAACCGCCGGATCGCGAAGGAAGCCGGGGTCTCGCTCGGCTCGATCACCTACCACTTCGCCACCCAGCACGAACTCCTCCGGGAGAGCCTGCTGTTGTTCGTGGCGGAGGAGACCCGGCACTTCACCGCGCTCGCCGACGAGTGCACGGACGATTGCCTCGACATCCGGCAGGCGGCGGAGGTGGTGGCCTCGGTCGCGGGCGGCGACGGTTTCGACAGCCGCCACATCGCCCCCTTCGAACTCTACGTCCAGGCGGGCCGGGACGAACGGCTGCGGGCCGCCGCGGCCGAGTGCTTCGCCGCCTACGACCGCCTCGCCGCGCGCATCCTGACGCGTCTCGGCCTGCCGGACGCGGAGCGCCTGGCCGGCGCCGTCGTCGCCGTGGTCTTCGGGCAGCAGCTGCGCCGGCTGGCCACCGGCGCGCCCGTGGAGGACCTCGTCGACGCCCTGCTCGTCCTGACGCGGCGCGCCCCGGCCTGAGAGCCGCACGGGGCGGGAGCCGTAGGGGGGCGAGAGCCTTACGGGGCTGCGTTTCCGGGACGGTCTCCGGGACGGACCACCCGGGGCGTCCGGCAACTGGTTCACTGAGTGGCATGGATGACCGCGCGGACGCATCACCGGCAGGCACGCCGCCCATCGATCCCGAACTGGACGTGGTGCTGGCCTCCTTGGGCGAATGGGTGAGGAATCCGCTCACCCCGGAGAACCTGACGGCCCGCGTGGAGCTGGACGCCGCGGCCAGACCCCGGCCCACGCTCGGCGAACTCCGGGACGGCGGCCGCTTCGAGGTGTCCGAGGTGCGTGCACCCGGACCGCCGGGCGGGCCGGACGTCACGCTGGTGAGCGCCCGGCCGGCCGGCGCCGCCGGACCTCTGCCGCTGCTCTACTTCCTGCACGGCGGCGGTCTGGTCATGGGCAACGCGGCGTCCGCGCTCCCCCAGCTGCTGCGGGAATGGGCCCTGCCCCTGGGGCTGGCCGTCCTGTCGGTCGAGTACCGGCTGGCACCGGGGACCCGGTACCCCGGACCGCTGGAGGACTGCTACGCGGGCCTGGTCTGGGCGGCCGGGGAGGCGGACGCGCTGGGCATCGCCCCGGACCGGATCGTGATCGCGGGGCGCAGCGCCGGCGGCGGTCTCGCCGCCGCCCTGGCCCTGCTCACCCGGGACCGGGGCGGGCCCGTGCCGCTCGGGCAGCTGCTGCTGTGCCCGATGCTGGACGACCGCGGCGGGACGTTCTCCTCGCGGCAGATGGCCGGGGTGGACGTCTGGGACCGCACCTCCAACGCGACCGGCTGGCGGGCAGCGCTGGGCGACCTGTACGGCGCCGCCGACCTGCCGGCGTACGCGGCGCCCGCCCGCGCGAAGGACCTGTCGGGGCTTCCCCCCGCCTACATCGACGTGGGGTCGGCCGAGACCTTCCGGGACGAGGACGTGGCCTACGCCGACGCCCTCTGGAGGGCGGGGGTCCCGGCCGAACTGCACGTCTGGCCGGGGGCGTTCCACGGCTTCGACGGTCTGGTGCCGGGGGCTGCGGTCAGCCGGGACGCCCGCGAGGCCCGCATCCGCTGGCTGCGGCGCCTCCTCGCGCAGCCGGGCGCGGGTGGCGGCGCCGGGCAGCATGCCTGAGGCCTCCTGCCGCCTGCTGCGCGTCAGTCCAGGGACTCGGCGGCCCGGGTCAACGGCCCGCCCGCAGAACCCGTGTTGGGCACGCCGGCCGGTTCCAGCAGCAGGAACGCGGTCTCCTCCTCGGCCACCGGGCAGTGTTCGGCGCCCCGGGGGACCACGTACAGCTCCCCCGGGCCGAGGACGACGTCCCCGTCCCTGAGCCGGATGGTGAGCCGGCCGCTGAGCACGAGGAACAGCTCGTCGGTGTCCTCGTGGTGGTGCCAGACGAACTCGCCCTTCACCTTGACGATTTTGACCTCGTAGTCGTTGAGGCCGGCGATCTTCTTCGGGGCCCAGTGCTCGTCGAACCGGGCGAGTTGGCGGGCGAGGTCGATCGGTGCGTTCGGTGCTTTCGGTGCCTTCGGTTGCGTCATGCGATCAGCCTGCCGCTGCCGCCGTCCCCCGGTCTTGTACGTTCCTGGCATGACCGACGACCGGCCGCGTACGCGGATCAGCGCCTGGAGCCCGGCGGTTGCCGGGATCGCGGAGGTCTTCCACGCCGACTTCACCGATCACGCGTACCCGGTCCACGTCCACGACACCTGGGACCTGATGATCCTCGACGACGGCGCGGTGGACTTCGCCGTAGACCGCCGCCGCCACGGTGCCGCGGGCTCGGGCACGGTCGTCCTGCTGCCGCCCGGCGTACCCCACGACGGGAAGACGGTCCTCCCGTCCGGGTTCCGCAAACGGGTGCTCTACCTCGACACGCGTGTCCTGCCCGAACGGCTGGCGGGAGCCGCGGTCGACCGGCCGGTCCACGGGGACGGACTGCTCCGGGACCGCGTCCACCGGCTGCACCGGGCCCTCGCCGCACCGGGCGAGGAGTTCGAGGCGGAGTCCCGGCTGGCCCTCGTACGCGAACGGCTGCTCGGCCATCTGGGGGACGTCCGAACGGCGAATCCGGAGCGCGGGGCCGGACGGACCGCCGCCGCGCTGCGCGAGCTGCTGGACTCCCGGCTGTCCGCGGGAGTGACCCTGGACGAGGCCGCCGCGCTCCTGCACGCCCACCCCACGCACCTGGTCCGCTCCTTCCGGCAGGCGTACGGGCTGCCACCGCACGCCTACCTCACGGCCCGGCGGATCGACCGGGCGCGCCGGCTGCTGCTCACGGGCCGGCGCGCGGCCGAGGTGGCGACGGCGGTGGGCTTCTACGACCAGGCGCACCTGAACCGGCACTTCACCCGCCATGTGGGCATCGCGCCCGGACGCTACGCGGCCGCGGCCGCGTCACACCGCGGCCTCGGTCCACGGCCTTCCCGGCCTTCCTGATCCGGCAGATCCGCAGGATCCGTCGGATCCGTCGGATCCCCCGGATCCCCCGGCGACCGGCGGCGCGGCGGCAGCAGGAGCGCCGGTACGAGCGCCAGGGCCGCGACGGCCGCCAGCGTGAGCAGGGTCGGGCCCGTGGCGATCGCGGCGGCAGGCGCAGCGGCCGTGGCCGTGGTCGTGGTCGTGGTCGTGGCGGCGATGCTCGTGGCGGCCATGGGCATGAGTCCGGCGGCCACGGCGACGCCCAGCGTCGAACCGGTGTTGACGGCGGTCTGTTTGAGCCCGCCGACGACACCGGCGTATCCGGCCGGCGCGTCACCGACCACGGTTCCGGTGGCGGTGACCATCACCGCGGCGAAGCCGAGACCGACGGCTGCAAAGCCCGCCGCCTCCACCCATCCGGAGCCCACCCGGGAGAGCAGCGCGATGCCGAGCACGGTGAGGAGCACACCGCCCGTGGCGGTGCGGCGCGCTCCGATCCGGCCCAGCGCCCTCCCCGTGAGCGGCGCGCCGACGACCATGAGCAGGGGCAGCGGGAGCCCGTGCAGCGAGCCGGTGAAGGCGTCCAGTCCGGCGACGGTCTGCAGTTGGTACGTCACGGCGAACAGTGCGCCGAACACACCGGCCGCGATGACCAGCAGCATCGCCATGGAGGCCGCCACGGGAACGGACCGGGCGACTGCGGCGGGGACCAGGGGGTTGCCGCTGCTGCGTTCGGACAGCACGAACAGGACGGCGGCGCCCAGGGTCACGGCGAACCCGAGGAGTGCGGGCGCGGAGGTCCAGCCGCGGGCCGGCACCTCGACGAGGGTGGCCACCAGCAGCGCGAGGGTGGTCGCGAGCAGGGCGGCGCCTCCGGTGTTCAGCCGTGTTCCCGTCACGGCCGGGCCCTCCGCGGAAGGCCCGCCCGCGCGGCCGGCGGCGTCGGGCGGCGGGGTACGGACCGCCAGCGCCAGCGCCGCGGTGCCCAGGGCGAAGGGCAGGTTGAGGAGGAAGACCGCGCGCCAGCCGAGGAGGGCGACGAGGGCGCCGCCGAGCACCGGTCCGGCCGCCGAGGCAATGCCGATGGCGCCGGTGCGGACCGCGACGGCTCCGGCGAGCCGGTCCGCCGGACAGGCGGTGCGCAGCAGGGCGAGCGTGGCCGGCTGGAGCACCGCGGCGAACACCCCTTGCAGGACGCGGAGTCCGATGACCCAGCCCGTGGCGGGGGCGAGGGCGATGCCGGCCGAGGCCGCGCCGAAGCCGAGCGCGCCGAGGACGAGCATGCGGCGGTGGCCGTACCGGTCGCCCAGGCGGCCGCAGACGACGAGCAATGCGGCGACCGCGACCAGGTAGGCGGTGCTCACCCACTGGGCCTGGGCCACGGTGGCGCCCAGTCCGCGCTGCAGGCCGGGCTGCGCGGCCATGAGCACGGTGCCGTCCAGGGCGACGAGGGACGCTCCGGCGACGCAGGCCACCAGCACGGAACGGCGCCGCACGGTGCTCACGGTCTTCTCGGTTTGATCACATGGCATAGACAGTGTCTACCATGGTGCGTAGACACTGTCTACTCGGGTGGGTGTCAAGGGATCGCGCGCCAGAGGGCCGCGTGCCGGAGGTTCGCCCGCCGGCGTGTCTCCTCCGGTTTCCGCCTGGTCCCGGGGCGCGGCGAGCGGACGGACGTCCGTCGGGGCCGAGAACCCGCTCCCGGGGGCGATCACCCTGGACGCTCCGGCGAACCCGGGGGAAATCGACACGGCTCCCGCGGCGACGGCGGCCATCAGGAGGGAGGGGCGGTGCAGGCGGGTCATGGCGGGCTCCTTGGGGGTGCGAGGTGCGGTCCGGCATCCGGTCCGGATCCGCTGGGTGGCCTCGTACCTCCATTGAGCCGCCGTACCGGGGGCGGCGTCACGCCACTCGATCCCGGGGCTTGACAGCCCGACGGGAAGGAGCCCGACCGCCGTCAGGGCGACTCCTGCAGGTAGGCGGAGATCAGGGCGAGGTCGTTGGCGATGGAGAGGACACCGGCCGGGTCGGTGGTCGGCGTGGAAGCACCGTTGACGCCTGCGTAGAAGGTGTCGAAGCGGCCGCCGCCCTTGTCCAGGTAGCCGGCGATGGTGATGGCGCCGACGGCGAGCCGGTCGTTGAGGGAGTCGCCTCCGACGGCCGCGCCGGTCTTGGCGAACACCTTGCCGCGGGCCGGGCAGGTCCGGCAGTTCCCGGCCAGCAGACCGTCCACTCCCAGAACGGGCAGGGCCTCCCGGAAGCGCTTCGCGTCCGGCGTCCTCTGCCAGTACGCCAGCATCTGCACCAGCGCCTGCGGCGTGGCGCGGTCGGCGGGGTTTCCGCCCCGCCCGTCCATGAGCTGCACCTGCTCGCGGTCGACGCCGGCCCGGTCCAGGAAGGCGGCGAGCACCGGGAAGCCGTCCTCGCACTGCCGGCTTCCGGTGGTGACGGCCATCAGGCAGATGCCCAGGTTGGCGCCGAGGTTGTGGCTGACCTTGAGGATCAGCTTGGCGTACTGCTCGTACGGGGGCGAGGTGTACGAGGCGACCCGCGGCCGGCCGTCGTAGTCGCGGGGCAGCCGGGCGGCCGGGTTGGGGCCGGTCGGGGCGGCGGTGACCGTCACCCCGGCCCGGGCGAGCGCCTCGATCAGCGCGGTCCGGCCGAAGGCGGCCGGGTCGGTGACGGGCGAGGTGCGCAGCAGCGGCTTCGCGTCCGCGGCGATGGTGCCGGAGAGGCGGATCCGGGTGCCGCCGGCGGTGGCGGCCACCGTGATGTCCGTCGGCTTCCCGGCCGCGACGGTCCGCACGGTGGAGGTGACCTCGTACGGTGCGACCTTCGGCCGCCAGTCGAGCCGGGCGTCGGTGCCGGGCCGGTCCCCGGGCGTGGTCAGCAGGTCGACGAGGTTGTCGTTGATGATCAGGGGGGTGGGGAGGGGGTCGAGGACCGGGTCGGGGGCGAAGATCCGGCTGTCGACGATCACGTCGCCCTCGACGCGGGTGATGCCGGACGCACGGATCCCGCGGGCGAGCTCGTCGATCCCGGCGAGGGGGTTCTCCGGGGTGAGGGTCGCGCCGGGGAAGTCGTTGGCGTAGGTGTGGTCGAGGTCGGTGTACGCGACCGTGCCGTCGGGGCGCGTGCGGCCGCCGAGGGTGAGGTCGCCCTGGGCGACGAGGTCGAGGTCGCCGGTGAGGGTGGAGCCGTTCCGCTGCCCGACCGCGTAGACGGGGGTCACGAAGCGGTGACCGCCCCCGAGGGTCCGCCAGGTACCCGAGACGGAGAAGAGCTTGGCGGTGGATCCGGGGATGAAGAACTGGGCGGGGAACAGGCTGTGCAGCGCGCGCCCGCCGGCCGGTTCGGTCTGCAGGAGCCCCCACTGGGCGTTGCGGTACTCGGGCTTCCGCATGATCGCGGTGATCCGCGGGTCGAGCCGGCCGGGATCCCCCACGCCGGACGGCAGGGGCCACGGCGAGGGCAAGGGTGAACCTGAGGGCGAGGGTGAGGGCGGAGGTGAGGGAGCCGCCCGGACACCCGTCCCGGAGGCGAGCCCCACCAGCAGCAGGGCCGCCGCACTGCCGGCGGCCGCGCGGCGCCGCAGCGCCGCGCAACGGATCGGAATGTCCACAGCGCGCTCCGTTCGTCGCGGCTGCCTTCTCCCAGGGGGTCCGGTTCCTGTGACCAGCGTGGCACAGCACCCCCGACGGGGCCGCCCGGCGGTGGGGAAAGTGGTGCTGGACGGGTCCGCTCGCGCGCTGGGAGTGTTGATCAAGCGGCTCGTGCGGCCGCCCCGACTCTCTTGAGGAAGAAGCAGGATGACGCTCAACGACTCCAAGATCGAGGCCATCAACGCGTTCTTCGCCGCCTACGCCGTCTACGACCTGGACGGGATGCGGGCGGTGCTGGCCGAGAACATCGAATGGACCATCCCCGGCCACCACCCGCTGTCGGGCACCAAGCGGGGCGTGGAGGAGGTGGCGGCCTTCTTCACCCAGCTGGGCAAGGCCGGCTTCCAGGCCGAGCCGCTGTTCCTGGAGTCGGGCGGCGACTACGTGGTCGACATCCACCGGGGCTGGACCACCGGGGGCGTCGGCAAGGTGGACACCCTCTGGGCGCTGGTCTGGCACTTCGACGCCGACGGCAAGGTCGACCGCGTCCACAACCTCTCCGGCGACCAGCACCAGATGGACGCCTACGTCTGGGCCAACTACGACCTGGCCCCGATCCCCGACCGGCTCGCCTGAGCCACCGCCGGCCGGGGCCCTGACCGGGGCCCCGACCCCGGCACCCGTCAGCCCCGCGGGGGTGGCTCCGGCCGGTGGTCCCCGGCCCGGAGGCGGTACACCACGCTCGGCCGCAGGGGCCCGGCGGGCACGGTCGGGTCGTCGAAGTCCTCCGCCGGGTCGCGGGTCATGCCGATGCGGTGCATCACCGCCCGTGACCGCCGGTTGCCGGCCGCCGCCACCGCGAGGACCTCCGGCAGGCGGAGGTACTCAAGGCCGTGGGCGACCACGGCGCGGGCGGCCTCGGTGGCATAGCCGTGCCCCCAGGCCGTACGGGCCAGCCGCCAGCCGGCCTCCACCCCGGTGAACGGCATGCCCTCGTCCACGGGGTCCAGTCCGGCGAAGCCGATGAATTCGCCGGTGGCCCGGACCTCCACCGCCCACCATCCCCAGCCCCGCCGTTCGAGGTCGGCCTGGAAGGCAGCGGCGCAAGCCTCGCTCTGCTCGCGCGTGAGGACGCCGGGGAAGTACTCCCGGACCTCCGGGTCGGCGTTCATGGCCGCCCACGGGCCGAGGTCGGACTCCCGCCAGGCTCGGAGGAGGAGGCGCTCGGTGCGCAGCTCGTCCGCCTCACCGGCACCGCCCCCGTGGCCGCCGTCGCCACCGGTGAGGGGGCGGAGGAACTCCAGGCGGGACGCGAAGTTCCCGTATCCCGCCCGTGCGAACGCCCTGGCCATCGCCGGGTTGGCGGCGTCGCAGTCCCCGCGGATCTCGGAGGCTCCGTTCGCGGCCAGGATGCGGGTGCCGCGGACGACCACGGAGGTGGCGTAGCCCTTGCCGCGGTGGGCGGGGGCGACCCCGACGAAGCCGATCACGGGCACGCCGGGGTTCTCGGCGGGCAGGCTGATGACCGCCGGGGTGCCGTCCGCGTCGAAGCCGATCTCCCACCACTCGGGGTCGTGTGCCAGTCCTGCCGTGTCCTCGAAGAGCAGCTCGGCCGCGCGCCGCGCACCGTGCCGGCGTACGTCGGCGGCGAGGCGGGCGTCCGCCGTGTCCGCGAGGAGATCCTCCAGCAGGGCGACGAACGGTTCGGGGCCGAGGTCGACGAGCGTGCGGTAGGTGAGTCGGGGGTCGTCGGCGGGCAGCGCGGCGAGGGTCTCCGGGGTGACCCGGAGGCCGAACCGGCGTCCGTCGCGGACCTGCCGGAAGCCGGCCTGACGCAGCAGCCCGTACCGGCGCTCGGGGTCCCGCTGGAACTGCGGGGCCTGCGCCGGGGAGTCGACGACGTGCTCCAGTTCGCCCGCGCCGAGCTCGCGTGCCGTGGCCGCGGCCGCGTCGAGCAACGCGGTCCCGGTGTCCGGCGAGTCCGCCGGGGCCTCGAAGAGGACCACGGCGAGCGGGATCCCGTGCCCGGGCATGGTCCACAGCACCGCGCTGCCGACGGGCCGGCCGTCGGGGCCCTCGGCGACGAGACACCACTCGGGACGGGTGCAGGCGCTGTCGAGCAGTTGGGCGAGGTACGCGCGGGTCGCGGCGTTGCGGTCGGGGTCGCCGGGATGTTCGACCAGTGCGGGCAGTTCCTCGGGGCGGGCGGTGCGTACGGGGGTCACGGCGAGCCTTGTCTGTGTCAGGGTCTCGCCGTGGAGGTGGTGGCGGAACTCGTCCCGGGTCTCCCGGGGGCGTCGCGCGCCGCGCCCGGGCGGACCTGCTGAAGGGTGGTGAAGCTTCATCAGGGACCTTGGTAGTGCATGACGGCGGGCGCGTGCCAGTGGATTTGCGGTGTCAGCCGCGGGCGAGGGCGGCCAGGACGGTGCGGCGCGGGAGGGCGCGGACGAGGGTGGCCAGGATGCGGTTTCCGGTGCCCGGGACGACCGTGGGCCGGGCGCGGCGGCGGAGCGCGGCGAGGGCGGTGGTGACCACCTCGGCCGGGGTCTGGACCAGCGCGGCGGGCGCATCGGTGTGGGGCTGGGACTCGGTGGCGGTCATGCCGGGGCACAGGCCGAGGACGTAGACGCCGGAGTCCTTGTGCTCCGCCCACAGCGCTTCGGAGAAGGAGGCCACGAACGCCTTGGTCGCGCTGTAGACGCCGAGGCCGGGCAGCGGCGCGTAGGCGAGGGTGGAGGAGACGTTGAGCAGGGCGTCCCCGGGGCGGGCCCGCGCGAGGAAGGCGTGGGCGAGGGCGACGGGCGCGTGGACGTTGAGGCGCAGCATCTCCTCGGTGCGGTCGAGGGGCCGGTCGGCGAAGGGACCGCCGGTGGCGGTGCCGGCGTTGTTGACGAGGAGGTGGACGCGGCGCTCCGCGAGCGTTCGGGTGGTGCGGGCGAGGCCCTCGGGGGCGGCGAGGTCCGCGGCAACGTACGTGTGGGCGGGCCCGAGTTCGCTAGTGAGGGCGCGGAGCCGGTCCTCGTTCCTGGCGACGGCGATGATGCGGTGGCCGTCCGCGGCGAGGCGGCGGGCGAACTCGCGGCCGATGCCGGCGGTGGCTCCGGTGACCAGGGCGGTGGGGCGGTCGTCGGTGGGCACCTCCGGTGTCCCTCAGCGCTCGGAGGGGTGGGGTGCGGGCCGGGTGGCGGGCCGGAGGCGGAAGGAGAACGCCTCCGTCAGGCGCTTGTGCCGGGTCTTCTGGACCGCGGCGATGCGCCATGCGCCGTCGGTCCCGCGGACCAGCGTGTACGTGGCGAGCTTGCCCAGCCGGCCCCCGGCCCCGGCACCGGGGGCCTTCGGGCCGCCCTTGCGCACGTCGCCCCGGGTGACGGCCACCGCGGTGTCCGGGCCGTGGAAACGCAGGTCGGTGATCTCGACGACCAGCCGGGTGTTCTTGAGGAAGCTGTCGAACAGGTCCTGATGGGCGCGGCCGATCTCGTCGGCGCCGTGGTAGACGGTGCCGGCGTAGGTGACGTCGGTGCCGTCCGGCGTGAACTGGGCGCCGTACGCGGCGCCGTCGCCGGCCGCCCAGGCCGCGCAGCCGCGTGCGAGCAGGGCGTGGATGGCCTCGGTGTCGGCCGGGCGGTCCTGGTGTGCGGTCTCGGTCATGGCGGGTTCCTCCGTGCGGTTCCGGTGGTGCGGGACGGGGTGCCGTTGCTTCTGCTTTTGCTGCTGTTGCCGTTGCCGTTGCCGTTGCCGTCGTCGCCGTTACTTCTCGGCCGCCGGCCTGGTCGCCGGGTCCCAGAGGAAGGAGAGGCGCTCCATGACCGACTGCCGCTTGGTGTTGTGGAAGGCGGCGATGCGCCAGCCCCGGTCGGCCTCGCGCACCAGCGTGTACGTCTGCGTCTTGGTCAGGTCGGTGGCCTTCGGGGCGCCGGCGCCGCTGTACGTGTCGCCGCGGCTGGTGACGATCGCGGTGTCGGGGCCGTGGAAGCGGACGTCCAGGAAGGAGTCGGCGAGCTTGGTGCCCTTGACGAAGCCGCCGAAGAGTGCGCGGTGCCCCTCGGCGATGTCCTGGCGGCCCTGGTAGTGGGTGCCGACGTACGTGGTGTAGGTGGCGTCGGCGGTGAACTGCTCGCCGTACGCGGTGGCGTCGCCGCGGCCCCATGCCTCCGTGAGGGCGCGCAGGGTGTCGCAGACGGCGCGGTGGTCGGCGGCGGTCGGGACACCGGCGGGTGTGGCGGTGAGGACGGGGGTGACGGCCGTGCAGTCGCTCCGCCCGAGGTTCTTGACCTCGGAGGTGGCGTCGAGCCAGAAGTAGCCGCCGGCGGCGGTGACGGCGAGAGCCAGCGTGCCGAAGCCCAGGACGCGCTTGACGCGCTTGACCGTGCGGCGGCGCGAGGTGGGTGCGGCCGCGGCTGCGGCCCCGTCCATGGCACCGGCGCCGCCCTCGGCGGCGGATCCGGCGGCGGTCGCGGTGGTGTTCTCGCTGGTGACGGCGCTGTTCATGGTCTCCCCTCCCATGGTAACTTCTTTGAAGAAGTTTCTGCGTCGAAGATTTCTCTTCGTTGAGGAAGAGATTAGGGAGTGGGGAAGCCCGTGTCAACGCCTGCCATACACCCCGATGCCGGCCGGATCTACCGCCGCTACCTCAGTGCCGTGATGCTGCACGGCCACGCCAGCGCCAGGGCGTGCGAACTCGGCGCCACGGACCTGTACGCGCTCAACATCCTGCTGCTGACCGGCCCCATGACCCCCGGCGAACTGGGCACCCGCACCGGCCTCACCACCGGACCGACCACCCGGCTCATCGACCGCCTGGAGCAAGCGGGCTACGTACGCCGCGCCCCGTCGCCCGACGACCGGCGCAAGGTGATCGTCGAGCCGCTCGGCAAGCCGGCCGACCTCGACACGGTCATGGCTCCCGCCCGCCGGAAGATCGGGGAGATCCTCGGCGGCTACTCCCCCGAGCAGCTCGACGTGCTCTTCGACTACTTCGGCCGGGCCGCCGCGGCCTACCAGGAGGCCGCGGACGAACTGCGTGCCGAGGACTCCCGCTGAGGGCGGACGGGCTCCGGCCCGCTCGACTCCGGCCGGGCCGCCCCCGGCCGGGTCAGTTCCGGCGGGCCAGCGAGGACGGCGCCCCCGCCGACTGGGCCCCCTCCGACTCCAGGGTCATGCGGTCCGCAGCCGCCAGGGTGACCACGTAGAGATTGCCCTGGGGGCAGAGGAAGGGGGACTCCCGGTCGGTGGGATGGCTGGTCACGGCCTTCAGGACGACCGTGTTCCCGCGGACCTGGCGGAGTTCGAGGGCCTCGGTACAGCCGACGTTCCGTCCGGTGGTGACCTCTTTGACATCGCTGACCTGGCGGCCCACCAGGTCCCCGACGGCCCCTGACTGCAGGGTGACGGTGACGGCGAAGTCCCGTGTCCTGGCCTGGGTGACACCGTCCGCGTCCGGCGTGCCCGGGCCGACCCCGCTCCACGTGCCGGCCCACGGAGCCGGCAGGGAGGACCCGGAGGGCGCGGGCACGGGCGCGGACGAGGAGGCGCGGGGCTCGGCCCCGTCGCGGTCGCCGTCGCCCGACCAGGGGTGGGTGGTGAGCAGCAGTGCGACCGCGCCACCCGCCAGGGCCACCGCCCCGGCGGTCACCGCGATCAGCCGCCTCCGGCCGGGCGGGACCGCGGCGGCGGCCGGGGTCGGGGGCGGGGTCGGCAGATGGGCCGGGTACAGCGGTGGGGTGGCGAGGCCATGCGGAGCCGGGGGCACGGCCGCCCCGGATCCGGACGCGGCAGGCGCGAAGGCCGCCGGCGGTCCGTAGCCCGGAGGCACGGAGCCCCCCGACGCAGGCGCAGAGGTGGAGGCCGGCGCGGACTCCTGCGCAGAGGTGGAGGCCGGCGCGG
This sequence comes from Streptomyces sp. NPDC089799, assembly GCF_040684755.1. Lineage (NCBI taxonomy): Bacteria > Bacillati > Actinomycetota > Actinomycetes > Kitasatosporales > Streptomycetaceae > Streptomyces > Streptomyces sp. NPDC089799. The sequence goes on from NZ_JBFBGR010000011.1 coordinate 182,893, forward strand.
ACGCAGAGTCCGCTGCCGTACCGGGCCCGGGCGCCGGGACCTGCGAGGCCTCGATGATCTGCCGCAGGCGCGCCTGGCGGCGGTCCACGTCCGCGAGGAGGGACGGCGGCACCGCACCGCTCCAGTCCGGTCCGCCGTCGGCCCCGAGTGCCGCCACCACCTGCTCGGCGTCCGGTCGCCGGTCCGGCTCCTTGGCCAGGCAGTCCCGCACGATCCCGGCGAGGGACTCCGGCACTCCGCCGAGCCGGGGCTCGTCGTGGACGATGCGGTACAGCAGGGCGGGCAGCCCGAGTTCCTCGTCCGGCCCGAGGAAGGGACTGCGTCCGGTGGCCGCGTACACCAGGACCGCGGCCAGGGAGAACACGTCCGCCGGTGCCCCGGCCACGGCACCGGTCGCCTGCTCCGGCGCCAGGTAGCCGGGGGTGCCGATGACCGTCCCGGTCTGCGTACGGCGCGGATCGAGGACCGCGCGGGCGATGCCGAAGTCGATGAGGAAGGGGCGTTCGGCGCCCAGCAGGACGTTCGCCGGCTTGATGTCGCGGTGGACGACCCCCGCCGCCCGTACGGTGACCAGCGCGGCGGCCAGCTCCCGGCCCAGGCGCCGTACGGCCGCTTCCGGCAGCGGGCCGTGCTCGCGCACCCAGTCGCCCAGCGAGGGTGCGGCGACGTACTCCGTGGCCAGCCACTGCGGTGACGCGCCGGGCGGGCTGAAGTCCACCACCGAGACCGTCCACGGCGAGCGGACGCGGTCGTTGGTGCGTATCTCCCGGGCGAACCGTTCCGCGAAGCCCGGGTCCAGGCTCAGGTCCCGGTGCACGGTCTTCAGGGCCAGCGGGCGGCCGGAGGGCGTGCGGGCGAGGAACACCTCGCCCATTCCTCCCTCGCCGAGACGCGCCAGGAGGCGGTACCCGCCGGTTTCCGGCGGATCGCCGGGCTTCAGAGACTCCACCGACTCCCCCGGTTCTGCTGGTCGTTGCGGGCAACCCTAGAGGACGCCCCCGGTTGACCCGGGCGGGGGCGTGTGAAATGTGTGATCAGCGGTTATGCGGTGTGCATACGTATTTGCTCCGGTTCGGTCTTGTTCGTTCCGGTTCTCCGTGGAAGGGGTGGCTGTGGTGGGTCCGACCGGGGTGACGCGGTCCGTCGTCCGGATGCGCGTCAACGGCAAGGGCTGCGAGGCCGATGTGGACCACCGGGTCACCGTCCTCGACCTGCTGCGCGAGCACCTGGGGCTGACCGGGGCGAAGAAGGGGTGCGACCACGGGCAGTGCGGGGCCTGCACCGTGCTGGTCGGCGGGAAGCGGGTCAACAGCTGCCTGCTGCTGGCGGTCGCGTGCGAAGGAGCCGAGGTCACCACCGTCGAGGGGCTCGCGGGGGCGGACGGGACCCTGCATCCGCTGCAGGAGGCGTTCCTGGAGCGGGACGCCTTCCAGTGCGGCTACTGCACACCGGGTCAGCTGTGCTCCGCCGTGGGGCTGCTGGGCGAGGGCGGCGATCTGAGCCGGGAGGGGATCGCCGAGGGGATGAGCGGGAACCTGTGCCGGTGCGGTGCCTACCCGCGCATCCTGGACGCCGTCCGCGACGTCGTGACGGCCCCCGGTACGGGCGGGCCCGGTGGGGCCCCCGGTACGGGCAGGATCGGCGGGGCCGCCGGTACCGGTGATACGGGCATGTCCTCCGGTACCGGCGGGACGGGTGGGGCGGTCGCGTGAAGCCCTTCGCGTACGTGCGCGCCTCGGGCGTGGCCGAGGCGGTCGCCGCACACGGCGGGCGGCCCGGGTCCCGCTACCTGGGCGGGGGCACCAATCTGGTGGACCTGATGAAGCTCGGCGTGGAGGTGCCCGACACGCTCGTCGACCTCACCGGGCTGCCGCTGGACTTCGTGACCGGGACCGCGGACGGCGGGCTGCGGATCGGCGCCGGTGTGCGCAACAGCGCGCTGGCCGGCCATCCGCTGGTCCGGGAGCGGTATCCCGTGCTGGCACAGGCGGTGCTGGCGGGGGCCTCCGGGCAGCTGCGGAACGCCGCCACCACGGGCGGCAACCTGCTGCAGCGCACCCGCTGCCCCTACTTCCAGGACGTGTCGAAGCCCTGCAACAAGCGGTCGCCGGGCGCGGGCTGCGCCGCCCGTGACGGGATCCACCGCGACCACGCCGTGCTCGGCCACTCCCCGGAGTGCATCGCCACGCACCCGTCCGACCTGGCGGTCGCGCTCGCCGCGCTCGACGCGGTCGTCGAACTGCAGGGGCCCGAGGAGCCGCGGACCGTGCCGGTGACCGCGTTCCACCGGCTCCCGGGAGCCCATCCCGAGCGCGACACCGTCGTCTCGCCCGGCGAGATCGTGACCGCCGTGGTGCTGCCGCCGGGGAGCGCCGGACTGCCCTCGCGGTACCGCAAGGCGCGGGACCGCGCCTCCTACGCCTTCGCCCTGGCGTCCGTCGCCGCCGTGCTCGACGTCCACGAGGGGCGGGTGCGGCGGGTGGCGCTGGCGTTCGGGGGGCTGGCGCACCGGCCCTGGCGGGCGGAGGCGGCCGAGGCGCGGCTGCTGGGTGCCGCGCCCACCGAGGACGTCGTACGGGCGGCGGTCGAGGCGGAGCTGGACCGTGCGGAGCCGCTGCGGGACAACGCCTTCAAGGTGCCGCTCGCCCGGAACCTCGCCTGCGAGGTGCTCGGCACCCTCGCCCGAAGCCCACGCCCCTGACCTGCAGGACGACGAGAGAGAGCCGCCATGAAGTCGAGCCTCGCCGACCGGGCCGGCGCCGTCGGCTGGTCCGCCACGCGCCGCGAGGGCCGGGAGAAGGTCACCGGAACGGCCCGCTACGCCGCCGAGTACGCCCCGGCGCGACGGGCGTACGCCTGGCCGGTGCCCGCGACGGTGGCCCGGGGCCGGGTCACCGGCGTGGACACCGCGGAGGCCCTCGCCGTGCCCGGGTGCCTCGCCGTGCTCACCCCCGGCAACGCCCCGCGGCTGGGTCCCACCGACGATCCCACGCTCCGGGTCCTGCAGGACTCCGAGGTGCCGCACCGCGGCTGGTTCGTGGCGCTCGCCGTGGCCGAGACGCTGGAGGCGGCGCGCGCCGCGGCCGCCGCCGTGCGCGTCGGCTATGCGGCGGAGCCGTTCGACACGGTGCTCCGCGACGACCATCCGGGGGCGTACGCCCCCGAGAAGGTCAACGGCGGCTACCCGGGGCACCGCGAACGGGGTGACGCCGTGGCCGCGTTCGAGGCGGCGCCCGTCCGCGTGGACTGCACGTACGCGGTGCCCGCCCTGCACAACCAGCCGATGGAGCCGCACGCCGCGACCGCGGACTGGGACGCGGAGGCGGACACGCTCACCGTGTACGACTCCAGCCAGGGCTCCGGGCTGGTCCGCACCGTGCTGGCGGGCCTGTTCCGGCTGCCGCCGGACCGGATCACCGTGGTCTCCGAGCACGTCGGTGGCGCGTTCGGCTCCAAGGGCACCCCGCGCCCGCACGTGGTGCTGGCGGTGATGGCGTCCCTGCACACCGGGCGTCCCGTGACCCTCTCCCTGCCGCGGCGGCAGCTGGCGGCGGTCGTCGGTCACCGGCCGCCCACCCTGCACCGGGTGCGGCTGGGCGCCGCCGCGGACGGCACGCTCGCCGCCGTCGCGCACGAGGTCACCACCCACACCTCGCGGGTGCGGGAGTTCGTCGAGCAGGCCGCCGTGCCCGCGCGGGTGATGTACGCGGCTCCCGGCCTGCTCACCACGCACCGGGTGGTCCCGCTCGACGTGCCCACGCCGTCCTGGATGCGGGCGCCCGGGGAGGCTCCGGGCATGTACGCGCTGGAGTCGGCGATGGACGAGCTGGCGGAGGCGCTCGGCCTGGACCCGGTGGAACTGCGGGTCCGCAACGAGCCGGCCCTCGAACCCGACAGCGACCGCCCGTTCAGCAGCCGCCATCTGGTGGAGTGCCTGCACGACGGGGCGGCCCGGTTCGGCTGGGCGGAGCGGCGTACACCGCGGCGGGAGGGCGCGCTGCTGATCGGCAGCGGGGTCGCCGCCTCCACCTATCCGGTGTGGATCGCCCCGTCCTCGGCCCGGGCCCGGGTCCGGCCGGACGGCAGCTACCTGGTCCAGATCAACGCCACGGACCTGGGGACCGGTGCGCGGACCGTGCTGTGGCAGATCGCGGCGGACGCGCTGCGGGCGCCGGCGAACCGGGTCGAGCTGGAGATCGGGCACAGCGACCTGCCGGCGGGGTGGGTCGCCGGAGGATCGGCGGGGACGGCGTCGTGGGGCTGGGCCGTGCACGACGCGTGTACGGACCTGGCGGGGCTGCTGGAGCGCCACGAGGGTCCGCTGCCGGCGGGCGGGCTGACGGTGACGGCCGATACGACGGCATCCGCGCGGCAGCGGTCGCCGTATGCGCGGCACGCCTTCGGCGCGCAGTTCGCCGAGGTGCAGGTGGACACGGTGAGCGGCGAGGTGCGGGTACGCCGGCTGCTGGGCGTCTTCGCCGCCGGGCGCATCCTCAACCCGCTGACCGCGCGTTCGCAGCTGGTCGGGGGGATGGTGATGGGGCTGGGCATGGCCCTCACCGAACACGGAGGTGTGGATCCCGCCTTCGGGGACTTCGCCGAGAACGACCTCGCCTCGTACCACGTGCCGGTGCACGCCGATGTGCCCGACATCGAGGTGCACTGGCTGGACGAGCACGACAGGCACCTGAACCCGATGGGCAGCAAGGGCATCGGGGAGATCGGGATCGTGGGCACGGCGGCGGCCGTGGGGAACGCCTTCCACCGTGCGACGGGCCGGCGGATCCGCGAGCTCCCGCTGACGCCCGACCGGGTCCTTGCGGCGCTGGGGTGAGCGACGCGGGGGGCGCGCGGTCGTTCTCGCGGTCGGGTGGCGCGGGCCGCGTCCCGCGCCGGCGGTGCGTCCCGTCATCCGTCGCCGCGCAGGCGGTCCTCGATGGTCTCGACGAGGCCGGCGATCACGCCGTCCGGGGACGGGCTGTAGTGGGGCACGGCCCAGCGGGTGATCCGGGCGTCGATGACGGTGGGCCGGCCGGAGGCCAGGGCCGTGCGGAAGGCGTCCTCGAACTCCTCGAGCGTCTCGACCCGGTGGCCGTCCGCGCCGCAGGCCCGCGCGTACGCGGCCCAGTCGGGGTTCCTGAACTCCGTCAGCGCGGACTCGCCGTAGGTGACGAGCTGGAAGAGCTTGATCAGTTTGAATTCGCCGTCGTCGAAGATGACCCAGATGACGGGGAGGTCGTTCTCGACGGCGGTCATGAGCTCGAAGCCGGAGAGGGCGTAGCAGCCGTCGCCGCAGCCGACCACGACGGTCCGGTCGGGGTGGGCGGCCTTCAGCCCGATGGCTCCGTTGACGTGGCCGGCCATGGGCCCGAAGGAGCCGGCCTTGCGGAAGTTCTGGCCCTCCTCCAGTTCCGTGTAGTAGCCGAGCCAGGCCAGGTGGGCGCCGGCGTCGGCGAGCAGGACGGCCCGCGGGGGCAGCATCCGTCCGATGGCCTGGGCGAGTTCGCCGGGGTGGATCTTCCCGGTGAGGTGGGTGATGTGGCGGGTTTCGTAGGCGCGGCCCTCGACCTCGGCGGGCGGGACCTCGCCGACCCGCTCCTCCAGGGCCCGGGTGAGGGCGGCCATCGCCGGGCGGGCGTCGGACAGCAGGGCGTGGTCGGGACGGTAGGCCTTGCGGAACTCGCGTTCGGCGATGTTGACGTGGATGAGCACCTTGTCCTCGAACAGGTCCTCGCGGTAGTTGAAGGTGGCGTGCTGGTTGAGGGAGTTCCCGACGCACAGCACGACGTCGGCCTCGCGGAACGCCTTCCAGGCGGCGGCGTGGCCGCTGTCCGCGAAGACGCCCAGGCAGAGCGGGTGTCCTTCGGAGACGATGCCCTTGCCGTCGAGCGTGGTGAGCAGGGGCACCTGGAAGCGTTCGACGAAGTGCCGGATCTCGGGTCCGGCGCCGCTGCGGACGGCGCCGAAGCCGGCCAGCAGCACGATCCGCTGCCGCCGTTCGACGGCCTCGGCCAGTACGGAGGCGATCTTCTCCACCCGGTCCGGGTCGGGGAGGACCGGGGCCACGTCGAGCCGGATCGGCCGGAAGGCGGTGACCTCGGCCCCGCGGACGGTGAGGTCCTCGGGCACGTGGATGTGGACGGGGCCCGGCCTGCCCTCGAAGGCGGTGTTGACCGCTTCCTCCAGCACGTCGCAGGTGTCGGCGATGTCGGTGAGCAGGAAGGACTTCTTGGTGGTGGCGGCGAACATGGCCCGCGAGTCGGGGGTGCCGCTCAGGCCGGAGGTCTCGTTGAGGGAGCCCCAGCCCTGCCAGTGCCGCGACGCGTAGCCGGAGACGGCGAGGACGGGGTAGGAGTCGGACAGGGCGACGGCCAGTCCGGAGAACAGGTTGAACGCGCCGGGGCCGGCCGTGGCGAAGCAGAACCCGAGCCGGTCGGTGTACATGGCGTAGCCGCAGGCCATGAAGGAGGCGGCCTGTTCGTTGCGGGTGATGACCGGCCGGATGAGCTTGGAGTGCTTCAGGGCCACCATCAGGCCGGCCGCGTTCTCGCCGGCGCCGCCGAAGGCGGCGCGCACCCCGATGCCCTCCAGTCCCCTGACGATGGCTTCGTAGACCCTCACGGTGTGTCCTCCGCTTCCCAGAGTGCGGTGTGCCGGCGGTGGGCGTCGGTCAGGCCGGCCGTGAAGAAGCGGTCGTAGTACTCGGATTCGACGTGGTGGGTCTGGAGCCAGACGCCGGGCACGTGGATGGCGTCGGTGTGGGCCGGGAAGCGGCCGTGGGTGGCGTGGACGTACACGCAGATGTCGCGGGCGCAGTCGATGACGTCCTGGTCGTACGCGCGTGCCTCGGTGAGGTAGCGGCGGGCGAAGTCGTCCTTGTAGATGCGCGCGAAGAGCGGTGTGTCGGTGTAGATGCCGCCCTCGCCGAACTTGGAGCGGATCACCTCGTCGACGGCGTCTTCCATGGAGGGGTGGTTGGGCGGGCAGGCCGCCTTGATGAGGTGCTCGCCGCCGGCGCGCAGGCCCACCGGGTGGGAGCGGAGCCGGGCGTGCCGGGGCAGCGGGACCTGCCAGCGCAGGACGTCCGCGGGCCGGAAGCGGGGGGTGACGAAGTCGAAGCCGAGCATGCGGCCGTAGGTGCGGGAGAACTTGGGGTCGCCCAGCATGATCGGGGGGTTGATGCTCGCGTGGATCCAGGCGCCCAGGCCCATGGCGTCCGCGACGAGCATCATGTTCTGGAGGAGGAGGTCGGCCTCGATCTGGGTGCGCATGGGGCCGAGGGCGCCGAGCGGGAGCTTGACGGCGGGGTTGAGGAATCCGTTCCTGATCCATCTGCGGACCCCGGCGGGCCGGTAGAAGTTCCGGTCGTCGACGAGGGTGGGGCGGGCCCCGTCGGGCTGGGTGAGCAGGTACATCAGGGCGTTGATGTACTGGTGGGAGAGGTCGACGACGGGCAGGAAGAGCGTGCTGCCCTCCAGGTTGGACAGGAAGCGGTTGGAGTCGAGGTACGCGGGGAAGTCGCGCAGGCCCTCGGCGACGTCGAGCCGGTGGTCCAGTACGCGGACCTTCGACCGGCGGGCCCGTTCGATGAGGGTGGCGGGGTCGGAAGCGGGTTCCGGGGAGGGCGGCAGCTTCCGGAGGAAGTAGGTGCCGCTGTCGTTGATCATGAAGAAGTGGGTGGCCTGGGCGTTGTCGGGGCTGCCGGCCGTGCGTCCCGTCATGTTCAGGTTGGGCTTGGCCATGATGGGGTCGTGGTTCCGCGGGTCCTCGAAGGGCCGGTCGGGCATGGTGAGTCCGGAGCTGCCGGTGAGGGCGATGAGGACCGCCTCCTCCAGCTCGCCGAGCGGCTGCGGGCGGTGCGGGGAGCGGTAGCTCATCGACCCGGCGGGCACGGAGGCGCCGCGGCCGACCCGGTGGGTGCGGCGCTTGAAGACCGTCTCCCACAGCGGGCGGGAGAGGAGGGCTTCCAGGCCGGGGTGCGCGGGGCCGGGGTGGCCGGGGCCGGGTTTCCCGCCGCCCGGTGGGGGTGCGGACATGGTTCCTCCCGCTCAGCGGTGGCCGGTTCCGGTGCCGCCGGTGCGCGCGCCGCTGTCCGTGCCGTTGCCGGCACTGCCGCCGTTTCCGTTGCCGTTTCCGTTGCCGGCGGGCGGGACCGTCCGCCAGGGTGCGAAGGCGCTCGTCGTGCGGGGCAGTACGCCGGCCAGTTCGGGGCAGTGGCGCAGGATGACGCTCGTCATGCCGTTGCGGGCGATCCAGTCCATGCCGAGCGGCGTGTAGATCTCGGGCCGGAAGTCGACGGTGAGGAAGCGGTCGCTCTGCAGTCTCCGGCTGGCCATCAGGATGAAGATCCGGAAGGCGGTGTCGCTGAAGCCGAATCCCTCGGGCGGGTTCTCGGCGAACAGCCCGACCATGGTGTCGATCTCGTCGACCGAGCGGTACACGCCCTTGAGCCGGGCGAGCGTCTCCGGGTCGGTGGAGAGGTCCTCGAAGCGCCGGATGCGCGGCTTGTGCAGTCCCGCCCGGAAGTCGTTGTAGCGCGGGACCCCGCGCCGCCGGGTGCGTACGAGGTCGACGACGGAGAGGTCGATCACCTCGCCGTCGCGCTCGAAGGCCTGGAGGGCGCGCGGGTAGTTGTGCAGGGTGATCGCTCCGGGGTTCGCGATGCCCAGCGAGTAGAGGGTGTTGACCAGGCCGGTCTTGCGGATGAGCGGCTCGGCGGCCGGTCCCTGCAGGTCGTTGAAGGTCAGGGTGTCCAGGCGGCGGCCGAAGCGGTGGTCGACGAGCTCGTAGTCGTCGGGGAGGAGGGGGTGCATCCGGTAGACGGTGACGAAGTCCTCGGTGAGGGAGTACGGGACCCCGTGGTGGTCGGGGAGCGTGTGCGGGATCCCCTCCAGTCCGTGCTCCTCGAACAGCCACAGGCCCAGTCGGCTGAGCCATGACCTGGGCGGGCCCTGCCAGTTGGTCTTCATGCCGATGTCGAGGGTCTCGGTGGCGAGGATCGCGGGGGTCCACTCGACGGTGTGGATCTTGGCGATCAGTGCGGAGACCACCAGCCGTGCGGTGTGGTAGACGCGGTCCTCGTCCATCGCCGGGTATTCGGCGCGCAGCGCCGTGCACACCGCGTTGTGCTCGCGGGCGAAGAGGGTGTGCATGGAGCTGAGCCCGAGCCACCAGCTCTCGTTGAAGCCGGTCAGGGGCAGTCCGCTCACCCCGCCGGCCCCGCCGGGTCCGCCCGCTCCGTTGACGTACGGCAGGTGGCCGTCCTCCAGGCGGAGGGCCGCTCCGCCGCCCGGCTCGCGCAGGGACCGGGCGACGGACTCGTCGCCGCCGTAGACCTCCGATCCGTCCCACCAGTGGGAGACGGCGCTCTCGAAGAGCAGCGACGGCCGGTCTGCGGCCCCTGCCCCGGGCAGTCGCACCGCCTCGTTCTCGGCGAACCGCATGACCTTCTCCGGCGGCCCGCCCGGGGTGTTGCGCCAGGTGACGCCGGGCGGCAGGGGCACCTCCACGTCCCGGGTCCCGACCGGGTGGCGGCGGTGGTTGACCCAGTCGTGCACCTGGAACTGGATCCAGGCGGCGGCGAGGACGTTCAGGGAGCGCGCCGGGACGAAGACGTCGCGGTGCAGGAGTTCCCGGCTGACGGTCACCGGGTTGGGCGTGTCGTGCAGGTCGGGCCGGTGCACGGGCTTGAGGTTGCGGCCGAACACGGCACCGACGGCACCCATCCGGGGCGCCGACAGGTCGTTGTACGAGCCGTCGTAGCTGCGCCGCACCCGCAGCTCCTCGTCCACGGGCGGCGGCGGTTCCGGGCTCGCCGTGGGCGGCGCCTCGTGGACGTCGGTGTCGATGAGGTTGCTGCGGCGCAGCTCCTGGCGGAAGGCCATGAGGTTGAGCAGCCCGGGCTGGGTGGGCAGCCGGTGCCACGGCACCACGCGGTTCACCGCCCGGAACCCGGCCCGCAGCGGCACCCCGAGCAGGGTGTTCCGCCGGGGCGGGACGGTCACGAAGCGGAGGCCCCGGCGGTGGGCGCCGCTGGCCTCGTAGGCGAGTTTGCGGACGCGGTTGAGATTGCCGAGGGGGCGGAAGCCGTCCGTGGTGTGCCAGGGGTTGAACTCCATCCCGTCGATCCGGGAGGCCACGGCACGTGCCACGACGGTACGGATGTCCTGGCGCGGGACGGTCAGGACGGCCACCGGCACGACGGGCGCGTCCTGCTCCTTCCACTCGGCGGCGCCGTCCTCGATGGGGGTGCTCCGGCCGTCCACGTAGCGCTGCACGCAGAGTTCGAACCGTACGTCGGAGTCGCGGAGGCGCCGGGCGAGCTCGCGTTCCAGGTGGTCGGGGTCCGTACCGGTCGGGTCCGGGGCCGGGACCAGGGCCGGGGCCGGACCCGGCGCGGAGGGGTCCGACAGGGGGCGGAGCCGGTAGCGGACCGGCCCGGAGTCGCCCCACAGGATCGCGCCGCGGCTCCAGTAGGTCTCCAGGGCCAGGCTGCTCACGGGGTGCCGGGTGCCCGCCATCACGTTGCGGCGCATCCGTGCGGCCGTGGACCAGCCGACGGCGAGGGGCAGTTCGAGGAAGAGGGCGGCACCCTGCCGGATCCGGGTGTCGGCGCCCGCCATGACCTTGGCGAAGGCGACGAACTCGCGCGCGGAACGGGCGTGGGACACCGGGAAGCTCGTCATCAGCAGGTCGTGGACCTCGCCGGGGCCGGTGTGGACGCGCAGTGCGGCTCCGCGCAGATCGGGGACGAAGTCGGGCCGGCGGACGCCGCTGGCGTTGGACAGCCGGAGGGTGACCGGATACTCGGCACCGGGCCGGGCGAAGCCGCTGCGCAGGGCTTCGGGGAGGTCGTCGCGGAACCGCAGCCGGGCGTTGTTGACGCCGAGCACGGCCTTGGCGTGGAAGGTCCGTTCGATGGATGCGGCACGGCTGCGCTTCTTCAGCTTGAGCTGTACCCGCAGGAGGTCGTCCACCAGCCGCCGGAACACCTGCCGCTCCGCCTCCGGGGTGCCTCCGACGTACCGCTCGTACTGCCTGGCCTGGTGCATGCGTGCCTCTTCGCGCGAGGGGATCCACTCCACAGACCGCCACTGTGACCCGTCGCGGGGGCGGGCGCGCGGGGAGCGGTCCATACGGCCCACCCGGTTCACGCGGTTCAGGCGTGGTGCGGCCCCGGACCCGCGCCCCGGCCCGGGCGGCCCCCACGGTCGTTGGTTAGGCTGCCGTTCGAGGTGGGCGGGCAGCGCGGGAGGGACGAGTCGATGAGCGGTCAGCAGGGGAACCGGGCCGGTTCCGTCCAGGTCTCCCCGATCGACTTCTCCGGGGCACCCCGGTCCCGCGGGCTGGACGTCCGGTGGATCCACGGCTCGCCGTCGGCGAAGCACAACACCGACCCGGACATCCAGGTCCACGCCTATGACGAGCACACGTTCATCCTGCGGCAGAACATGGCCGTCAACTACGAGGGGCCGTTCCTGTTCCTGCTGTTCGGGAACGAACGGGCGGTGCTGATCGACACCGGCGCCACCGAGTCGGACGCGTTCTTCCCCCTGCGCCGCGTGGTCGACGGCCTCGTCAAGGACTGGCTCACCCGCCACCCGCGGGACGGCTACGGGCTGCTGGTGCTGCACACACACGCCCACGGCGACCACGTGGCGGGCGACGCGCAGTTCGCGGACCGGCCGGACACCACGGTCGTCGGCGCGGGTCTGGCCACGGCCTGGGAGTTCTTCGGCTTCGCCGCGGACCCGGACGCCGTGGCCCGGGTCGACCTCGGCGGCCGGGTGCTGGAATGCCTGGCCACCCCGGGCCACCACGAGACCGCCGTGACCTTCCACGACGCGTGGACCGGCTTCCTGCTGACCGGCGACACGGTCTACCCCGGCCGGCTCTACATCCAGGACTGGGCGGCGTTCACCCGCACCATCGACCGCCTCATCGAGTTCTCGGCGAGCCGGCCCGTCACCCATGTGCTCGGCTGCCACATCGAGATGACCCGCGATCCCGGCGTGGACTACCCGATCCGTACGACGTACCAGCCCGACGAGCCGCCGCTGGAGCTGACGACCGGGCACCTGCACGCGATCCGCGCGGCGATCGCGGAACTGGGCGACACCCCCCGCCGCCACGCCGGCACCGACTTCATCCTCTGCCCTGACTGACAGGCGTGCGGCGTCCGGCGCCGTGCGGCGTCCGGCCCCGGCCGGCCGGCGCCGCGCAGCCGGTGCCGTGCGGTCCGGTATCCGTAGGCCAATACGCTGATCTTCCCGGAAGGCGCTCAAGGCGGTGCTGCCGCGGGCCGATGCACCGCGGGAAGCGGCAAGGCGCTTCCCGCATCGCTCGCTCGATGCGGTTCGGGTTCCCGGGGAGCGGTGCATGGGTTCACAGCACAGGGCGAGGTCCCGCCGTGCGGCGGCCTCTGGCGCCGTGGCGTCGTTGGCACTCGTGTTTCTGGGCACGGTGAGCCCGGCCGCCGGCGCGGCGGACCCGGCCATGGGCGCGCCGCGGGGACCGGAGGCGGCGGGACGGCGGACAGTGGCCGGCGGCGGAGACGACTGCGGGCCGAGGCGGCCCCGGTCGGAGCCCGGCCGGCCCGAGGGTCGCGGCGCATCCGGCACGTACGACGCGTCCGGCACGTCAGGCACGTCCGGCACGTCAGGAACATCCGGCGCGAAGAAGTCGGCAGCGGGCGGAGGCGGCGGCGACTGCCCGAGCGGTGCGGCCGGCCCTACGGGGTCCCCCGGTCCCGCCGGGCCACCCGGTCCGCCGGGGGCGGCAGGGCCGACGGGCCCGACGGGCTCCCCCGGTCCGACGGGACCCGCGGGACCTGCCGGGCCGACCGGTCCCGACGGACCCGCAGGCGCGGACGGGGCCACCGGGGCGGACGGGGCTGCCGGCGCGACGGGCGCGACCGGGCCTACGGGAGTCACCGGGCCCGCAGGAGCGACCGGGCCGATCGGAGCCACCGGGCCCGCCGGAGCGATCGGAAACACCGGCCCGGCGGGGCCCACCGGGGCCACGGGGCCGGCCGGAGCGACGGGGCCGGCCGGACAGGCAGGAGCAACCGGTCCCGCCGGAGCAACCGGTCCCGCCGGACCGACCGGCGCCTCCGGCTCCGGTGGGGGACTCAGCGGGGTGGAGTTCAGGGACTCGCTGCCCGTGACCATCCAGCCGGGGGCCTTCGACTCCGCGTTCGCCGCCTGCCCGGACGGGAAGGTCGCCACCGGCGGTGGCATCTCCCTCGGCCTCCAGACCACGTGGCAGATCTACGACGACCGCCCACCCGTCGCGTTTCCGCCCACGGGGTGGGTCGTGTCGGCCCAGAACACCGGCCAGACGGCCGCCGACATCAAGGCCTGGGTCGTCTGCGCGAATCCGGCCTGAGCCTCGCCCGTCACCCCCGCCGGCGGCGCGGGACCAGGTGGCGGGCCAGGGCCGTCGCCGCCAGGAGGGCGATGAGGACGCAGACCGCCGGCCAGCCGTAGGCGGTGTGGGCGCGGACGCCGAGCCAGGAGCCCGCGGTGCCGCCGAGGTAGGCGCAGGTCATGTAGGCGGTGTTGAGCCTGCTGCGGGAGTCCGGGCGCAGGGCGTACACGCGGGTCTGGTTGGCGACCATCCCGGACTGCATGGAGACGTCCAGCAGCAGGGTGCCCGCGGTCAGCGCGACCAGTCCGGCCGGGCCGCCCAGCGCACCCCCGGCGAGGACCGCGGCCGCGAGCAGGACGCCGAGCAGGCCGGCCAGGTTCACCGGGCCGGGCCCGTGCCGGTCGACCAGCCGGCCGGCGTACGGGGTGCACAGCACGGTGGCCCCGCCGACCAGGGCCAGCAGGCCGACGGCCTCGGCACCCAGGCCGTACACGGGTCCGGTCAGCAGCAGGGCCACACTGGTCCAGGCGGCCGAGAACCCGCCGAACACGGCCGCCTGGTACCAGCAGGAGCGGCGCAGCTCCGGTTCGGCGCGCAGCAGCCGCAGCGGTTCGGCCAGGAAGGCGGTGTACGGGAGGCGGGTCGCGGAGGGCGGCGGGGTCGTTGCGGGTACGGCGTACGCCATGACGGCCGCGAGGACCAGGGCGACGGCGGCAGCGGCCAGGTAGGGGGCGCGCCAGCCCAGGCGTTCGCCGAGGAACCCGCTGAAGGTGCGGGCGAGCAGCATGCCGGCGGTCGATCCGGACAGCAGGGTGCCGAGGACCTCGCCCCGGTGCCGGGGTGCGACGAGACCGGCCGCCATCGGGCCGATGATCTGGGCGGCCACCGTGGTCAGTCCGACCAGGGCGCTCGCCAGGGCGAGGGGCGGCAGGGACGGGGCGCAGCCGGCGCCCAGCAGGGCCAGGCCCGTCAGGGCGAGCAGGACGACCAGGAGCGTACGGTGCCGGATCCGGTCGCCGAGGGGGACGAGGAAGACCATCCCGGCGGTGTAGCCGATCTGGGTGGCGGTGACGACCAGGCCGGCCGTGCCGGCCGGGACGTGCAGTCCGTCGGCGATCAGCGGGCCGATGGCCTGCGGGAAGTAGAGGTTGCCCACCGCCACGGCGCAGGTGACGGCCAGCAGCAGCACCAGACGGCGGCTGGGCCGGTCACCGGGTTCGGCCGGCCGGGCCGGACGGTCCGGGAGGCTCGGGAGGCCCGGGAGGGTCGGGGAGGTCATGGGCGAAGTCCACGGCACCGGCCGGGTCCTGCCAATTGATGTAGCGTGCGGCTTAATGATCAGCTTCGAGCTCGGTGTGGAGGACCTCGCGCTCACCCGGTTCGCCTTCTCGCCGCTGGGCGAGACGGTGCTGAGCCTGCGGGTGCTGCGCGATCCGGGGCTGTCCGCCCTGCACCTGCCGTGGCGCCGGTCGGTGGTGGGCCGGCTCGGCGGGCTGGACACCGGGCTGCTGATGTCCCTGGTGGCGGACCGGCTCACCCTCCCCGACTTCCTGACACCGAGGCCCGAGGTCTTCGAGCCCGACTTCGAGGCCGAACTCGCCGCCGTCCGAAGGACGCCGCCCGAGGTGGTCCGCCGGGACCTGCCGGCCGCGCACGCGCCCGATCCGCTGCCCGCGCCCCTGCACGCGGCGAACGCCGATCGCGACGGGGACGTTCTCCTGCTCCGTGACCGGATCTGTGAACTCCTGCACCGCTACTGGGAGATCGCCGTCCGGCCGGTCTGGCCGCAGATCCGCCTGGTGGTGGAGGCGGACATGACCTACCGGGCACGGCAGCTGGCCCGGGGCGGCGCCCGGCTGCTCTTCGCCGACATGCACCCCCAGCTCCGCTGGGAGGACGCCGGGAGCCGGGGCGTGCTGCGCGTGGCCCGGACCATCGGGGCCGGGTACCACGCGAAGGCGTCCGGCCGGGGGATGCTGCTGGTGCCTTCCGTGTTCGCGCACAAGGTGGCTCCCCCGGTCGGCCCCGGCGAACCGCCCACGCTGCTCTATCCGAGCCGGGGTGTGGCGACGCTCTGGGCCACGGCCCCCGCTCCCCCGCCCGGTCCCGCCGTTGCGGCCCGTGAGGCGGCCCTCGTCCCGCTGCTCGGGGCTCCGCGGGCGCGGCTGCTCGGGCTGGTGGCGGAGCCCCTGGCCACCGTCGAGCTCGCCCGCCGGCTGCGCGTCACTCCCAGTGCCGTCTCCCAGCACCTGCGCGTGCTGCACGGCGCCGGGCTGGTCACCCGGGCCCGGCAGGGGCGGCAGGTCCTGTACCGGCGCAGTCCGCTCGGCGACCGGCTCGCGGCGGGGGACGCGTAAGCGCCCGGGCGGCGGGGCACCACGGGCGACGGGAGCGGCGGCGCGCCCGGGCACGGCCGCGTGCGGGGCTCGGCCGGGCCGGTCGGCTACACAGGAGGCCGGCGGGCGGAGGGTGGCGTTCCGCATCTTCCGCCCCGAAGCCAACCGCTACGGCCGAGGTGATGTGATGGTGGACGGCACGGCTCCCGGCGGGCCGGAGGAACCACGGCGGCCGGTGCGACGGGGACCGGCGCGCAGACGGGTCCTGGGACTCGCCGCCGCCACGTTCGCCTCCTCTCGGCCGTGGGCGGGCACGGCCGCCGCCGGTCCTGCCGGTCCCGCCCGCCCCCGGCCGCAGGGGGGCGCGCCGTCACCGGCGTACGGGCTCGACGTACGCGCGGAGAACTCCCTGCCGGGCGCGCCGGACTGGCGGATCCGGCACGCGGGTCCGGTCGGGGCCGTCGAGGGGTTCACCGACCGGGTGAGCGTGCGGTCCGGCGAGGTCTTCGGGCTGCACGTGTCGACGACGTCCGCCTCCTACACCGTCTCCGCCTACCGGATGGGGTGGTACGGCGGGGCCCGCGCGCGCCTCGTGTGGCGTTCGGCCGCGCTCCCCGGCGAGCGCCAGCCCGCGGCGGTGCGGGATCCCGTCACGCGGATGGTGCACGCCCCGTGGCGGCGGTCGGCGGCCGTGGACACCCGTGGCTGGCCGGAGGGCTGTTACCTGCTCCGGCTGGACACCACGGACGGCCGGGCCCAGCGGTACGTGCCGGTCACCGTCCGCGGCCCGGCCGGGTCGGCAGACCCGGCCGCGTCGACCGCGTCGACCGCGTCGACCGGGGCGGCCGGGGCGGCCGGGGCGGCCGGGGCGCCCGTGGCGGCCGCCGACGCCGCACACCCCGGTCTCGCCGGTCGCGTGGTCGTCGTCAACGCGGTCGCCACCTGGCAGGCGTACAACCGGTGGGGCGGTGCCGACATGTACCAGGGCGCGACCGGCAAGAAGGACTCGCGGTCGCTCGCCGTGGCCTTCGACCGGCCGTACGCGAACAGGCTGGGAGCCGGTCAGTTCCTGTTCTTCGAGCTGCCCCTGATCGCGCTGGCCGAACGCCTCGGACTGCCGCTGGCCTACGCCACCGGGGTGGACGTGGCCCGCGAGCCGGAGCTCCTGCGCGGGGCGGCGGCCGTGGTCTCCCCCGGGCACGACGAGTACTGGACCCCGGAGCAGCGCCGGCACGTCACCCTCGCCCGGGACACGGGGACGAACCTGGCCGTGTTCGGCGCCAACTGCTGCTACCGGCGCGTACGTTACGAGCCGTCCGCGCTGGGCGCCGACCGGGTGGTGGTGTGCTGGAAGGACGACTACGCCGCCGACCCCGGGTACCGCCGGGGCCTTCCGCCCACCACCGACTTCCGGCGGCAGCCGGCCCCCGACCCGGAGAGCTCGCTGCTCGGCGTGATCTACGAGGGCTACCCGGTGGACGCGCCGTACGTGGTGTCCCACGCCGGGCACTGGCTGCTGGCGGGGACCGGGGTGCGGGCGGGTGATGCGTTCCCGCACCTGGTGGGCGTCGAGTACGACCGGGTCGACACGGGCTACCCGACCCCGCGGCCGGTCGAGATCCTGGCCCACTCGCCGGTGGTCTGCAAGGGCCGGGCCTCGTACGCGGACACGGCCTACGTCTCGCTGCCGGGCGGCGCGGGCGTGTTCGCGACGGGCACCATGCGGTGGGTGGAGGCCCTGGACGCGAGCGGTCCGCCGGGCGGGAAGGGGAACCACGGGCTGGGCGGCGACGCGGGCAGGTTCACCCGCGTGGTCACGGAGAACGTGCTGAAGGCGTTCGCCCGGGGCCCGGCGGGGCGGGCCAGGCCCGCCCTGGACAACGTGCTCGCCCATTACGGGGAGGCGGCCCCGGCTCCGGCGGCCCGGTCCGGCGTGTAGCCGTGGCGGGCCGCCGCGGAAGGGTTACGGTCCGCTGCAAGCTTCCTCCCTCCTCCCCCCTCTTTCGCTCTTTCGCTCTTTCGCTCTTTCCTCCAGGCAGTTCTCGGACGATTCGGGGATGTGCGTTGCGTCGTCTCACCGTTGCCCTGTCCCTGCTGGCCACCCTCGCCTCCGGCACCTTCCTGGGCAGTGCGCGGGCCGTGCCCGCCGAGGGTGAACCGCCGGGTCGCACGGCCGGCGGACACGGTACGAACGTCCTGGTCGTCGGCATCGACAGCCGGGCCGGGCTGTCCGCCGCCGAGAAGCGCCGGCTCCACGTGGGCGGCAAGGGCTGCAACTGCACCGACGTGATGCTGCTGCTGCACCTGTCCGAGGACGGGCGCAGGGCCAGTGTGGTCTCTCTCCCCCGGGATTCCTACGTGGAGTACGCGGATGCCGCCGGCACCGCCACCGGGCAGCGCGGCAAGATCAACGGCGCGTATGCGATCGGCGGCGGCCCGATGACGGTGAAGACCGTGGAGAAGGCTACGGGGCTGCACATCGACCACTACCTGGAGACCGGGTTCACCGGTTTCGAGGACGCCGTCGACCGGCTGGGCGGTGCCACGGTCTGCACCGACAGGCCGCTCCGGGACGAGAACTCCGGACTGGACATCGCGGCCGGCGTGCACCGCACGAACGGCGACGACACCCTGCGCTACGTCCGGGCCCGGCACGTCACCAACCGCCCCGGCGACCTCGGCCGGATGCGCCGTCAGCAGCGCGTGGTGACGGACCTGCTGACCCGGCTCACCGCCGAGGGAGCCCTGTCCGACCCGGCGCGGACCGCCCGGACGGCCCGTGCCCTGCTGAGGTCCGTACGGACCGGGGACGGGACCCGCATCATCGACCTGGTCCGGATCGGGCTGGCCCTGGGCCGGCTGGAGCCGGAACGCACCGAGTTCGCGACCGTGCCGATCCGGCTGTTCGACCACCGGGTGCCGGGCGTGGGGTCCACGCTGGTGTGGCACGAGGCGCGTTCCGCCGCGATGTGGGAGGCCCTGGCCGCGGACCGTCCGCTCGTGGGCGACACCCGTGTCCAGCCCGCCCCGAAGACCCCGGTGACGACCAATCCGGCCGGGATCGAGGTCCGCGTCGACGACCGGGCCGTCGCCGAGGCGCTGCGCCGCGACAGGTTCGAGGTCACCGACACGTCGGCCGCGGCGCCGTCGGTCCGTCCGGTGGGCCCGCCGGTCATCCGCCACGCCCCGGGCCGGGAGGAGGACGCCGCCACCCTGGCGGCCGCCCTGCCGGGTGCGCGGCTGGAGGCCGTCCCGGGCCACGGCACGGGCTTCGACGTGGCCGTCGGGACCGCCCCCGTGGAGGTCCGGACGGTCACCTACGACCGCAATGTCGCGGACGGTGCGCCGGTGACCGGCGACGTCCTCGGGTGCGCGGGCACGGCCGCGCAGCCGTAACCCCGCAGCCCCGATGGACCGGCGGGCCGCCGGGCCGCCGAGCCGTCGAGCCCCGGGCAGCCCGGTCAGTCCTGGGGGCGGTGGTGGAGGGCGTCCAGGAGGTCCAGGTCGGCCGGGGAGAGCCGGAGGGCGCCGGCGGCCACGTTGGCGTCCAGGTGGACGGGGTCGCCGGTGCCGGGGATGGCCAGGACGTGCGGCCCCCGGTGGAGGGTCCATGCCAGTCGCACCTGGGCGGGGGTCGCCCCGTGGGCCTCGGCCACGGAGCGGATCTCCTCGGCGTCGGTGTGGGCCGCGGTGGCGGTACCCGTCTCGCGGGCCGCGGCGGCGATGGCGTAGAAGGGGACGAAGGCGATGCCCTGCTCCCCGCAGTGGCGCACGAACTCGTCCTGCTCGGCGTGGAATCCGATGCCGTACGGGTTCTGCACGCACACCACGGGGGCGATCGCGCGGGCCTCGGCCAGCTGTTCGGGTCGGACGTTGGAAACGCCCAGGTGGCGGATGAGGCCCGCCTCACGGAGCTCGGCCAGGGCGCCGAAGCGCTCGGCGAGCGAAGCGGTGCCGACGACGCGGAGGTTGACCACGTCGAGGTGGTCGCGGCCGAGCTGGCGGAGGTTCTCCTCGACCTGACCGCGCAGCTCCCGCGGGCCGGCGTGCTCGGCCCACCTCCCGTGCACGTCCCGGGCGGGGCCGACCTTGGTGGCGATGACCAGGTCGTCGTAGTGGGGCGCCAGGGCCCGGTTGATCAGCTCGTTGGCGGAACGCAGCGGTGAGAAGTAGAACGCGGCGGTGTCGATGTGGTTCACGCCGAGCTCCACGGCGCGGCGCAGCACCGCGATCGCCCGGTCCCGGTCCCGGGGCACGGCATGGGGCACGAGCGCCTCACCGGTCTGCGGGAGGCGCATCGCGCCGAACCCGATGCGGTTCACCTCCAGGTCGCCGAGCTTCCAGGTGCCCGCTGCCGCCGCCCCGCCCGCCCGGGCCGGAGGCATGGGCGAGGGCGTGGGCGAGGGCGAGGGCGTCGATGAGGGCGTCGATGAGGTGATCTGAGAAGTCATGGCGCGATGATCCAGGCGCGGTAGGCTGCCCGGCCATTGATTAACACATGTATGAATCCTCGCGAGCAGAGGGCAGAGGGGAAGAGGGCGAAGGACTGTGGGGGCGGGGGCGGGCTCGTCGGCGGAGCTGGTGCTGTCGGTGGGGGATCTGACGCGGATGCGGTTCTGCGTGTCCCCGATGTGGGAGGTCGGGCCGAGCATGCGGCTGCTGCGGTCCGGGGCCGTGCACCCGGTGCACGGGCCGTGGGCGGAGCAGGTCCGGCCCCGGCTGGCGGCGGCCGGGCTGGACGGGGGCCTGCTCGCCGAGCTGGTGCCGCCCCGCGGTTACGTGCCCGACTTCCTCAACCCGGTGCCGTCCGGGCCGGCGCCGACGCGGGCGGAGGAGCTCGCCGGGATCCGGGCGGCCCCGGAGGCGGACGTACGCCGCGACCTCGACCGGCTGCGGGCGGAACAGGGCGCGCTCGGATCCCGCGCCCGGGGCCTGTACGCCGATCCGCGGGCGCAGCTGGTCCGGCTCACGGAGGAGATCGAGGCGTACTGGGAGCTGGCGCTGGCCCCGTACTGGGCCCGGATCCGGGCGGTGCTCGACGCCGACGTGTTCCACCGGGCGCGGCAGGCCGCCGAGTACGGCACGGCACGGCTCTTCGACGAACTGCATCCGGCGGTCGGGTGGAACGGCACCGGGCTGCGGCTGCCCCGCCGGCTGCGCCCGCTGCCGGCGGGGGCGTCCGGGGCGGGACTGCTGCTGATCCCTTCGGTGTTCACCGGGCCGGTGCCGTTCACCCGGGTGACGCCGCCGGATCCCCCGCAGCTGGCGTATCCGGCGCGCGGCACGGGGAGTCTGTGGGAGCGGCGGCCGGTGGCCGCGGGCGGGACGGCCGCGCTCGCGGCGGTGCTGGGCCGCTCCCGGGCCCTGCTGCTGGCCGAGCTGGAGACACCGGCCTCCACGACCGAACTGGCCCGCCGTACGGCCCTGTCGGCACCCGGGGTGTCGCAGTGCCTGCGCGCACTGCACGGCGCCGGCCTGGTCAGCGCCCACCGGGCCGGGCGGTCCGTGCTCTACGCCCGCACGGCGGCCGCCGAAAACCTGCTCGCCGCGCCGGCGGGTCCGGGGTGGCTTCCGGCCCATGGCTGACGGGAGTTACCGGGAACCGCGGCTCGCGGCGGTCTACGACGCCCTGGACGCGGACCGCAGGGACCTCGACGCGTACGTCCGACTGGCGGAGCAGTACGGGGCGGGTACGGGGCGCTGCGGCCGGGCGGGCTGCTGGTGTTCGAGACCAGGGACCCGGCCGCCCCTGCCTGGGAGCGGTGGCACCGCGGGTCCACGTACCGGGTGACGGCGGTGCCCGGCGCCGGCGCGGTGGAGAGCTGGGCGGAGGTGACGCGGGTGGACGGGCCGTTGGTGACGTACCGCGAGACGGGGGTGTTCACGGCGGACGGGCAGGTGCTGCCCTCCGAGTCGACGCTCCGGTTCCGCGAACGGCGCGAGGTGGAGGCGGATCTGACGGGGTGCGGGTTCGCGGTGGAGGAGGCTCGCGGCGCTCCCGACCGGCCTGGCCTGGAGCTCGTCTTCCTGGCCCGTCGCCCCGGATGAACCGAACGGGGTAGCGGTACGGGCCCGGGGCACCCGGGCGTTCACACGTCAGGACGAGAGAGGTGTTATTTCCTGTTTCGGGGTTATGTCTGCTTTTGCCCCGTATGGTATGTACGGCGCGAAGGTCACGGGACAACCGGCAACGGGCGAGAGGCGGGCACGGTGGGCATGGCAGATGTGGCGGTTACGGGCGGGGTGGGGCGCGGACTGGCCGGCGCGGCGCTGGTCGCGATGGCGGTGCTGGGCTCGGCGGGATGCTCGGGCACGCAGGAGAGCGCCTCGGACGCCGCCTCGAAGGCGGCGTCGGCGGCGCAGTCGGCGGGCGCTGAGGTGTCGGCGGCCGCGTCCAAGGCCGCCGGGGCCGCGTCCTCGGCGGCAGGGGTGGCCGAGAACAAGCTGGACGAGATCAAGAACGGGGTGGAGGCGAAGGACGAGGTCGCGCTCGGGGAGCCGTCCGCCGACAGCGAGGGCTACGTGAAGGTTCCGGTGACGGTGCAGAACACCGACGCCGCGAAGAAGTCCTTCGCCGTCCAGGTGAACTTCAAGGACGAGAGCGGCAACAAGGTCGACACGGTGATCGTCACCATCGACGACGTGGCCGGCAAGGCGACCGGGCGCGGGACCGCGCGCAGCACGCACCGCCTGCCGGGATCGGTCACCGCGGAGACCGAGCGCGCCGTGCGCTATTGAGGCGCCCCGGAGCGGACCCCGGCGGGAGCGGGCGTGCGGGGCGACCGCGCAGGGCGACCGCGAGGGGGTGACCACACAGGAGCGGCAGGCGCGTCCGCCGGCCCGCGGGCACGTCCGCCGGCCCGCGGGCGCATCCGCCGCGCCACGGACGCATCCGCCGCGCCGCCCGGGGTAGGGGCCCCGCGTGGGCTACGTGAACCGGGGCAGGGACTACTCCCGCGACACCCGGTACCTCGCCACCCGGATCACCGCGGACGGCCGCGAGGGCTTCCCCGTGGAACCCGGGCGGTACCGGCTGGTCGTCAGCCGGGCCTGCCCCTGGGCGAGCCGGGCGGTGACCGTACGGCGGCTCCTCGGGCTGGAACCGGTGCTGTCCATGGCGATCGCCGGTCCGGTGCACGACGAGCGGAGCTGGGCGTTCGACCTGGACCCGGGCGGGCGCGACCCGGTGCTCGGCATCCGGCGGCTCCGGGAGGCGTACCTCGCCCTCGACCCCGGCTACGACAAGGGCATCACGGTGCCCGCGATCGTCGACGTGCCCTCCGGCCGGGTGGTCACCAACGACTTCGCGCGGCTCACCCTCGACCTCTCCTCGGAGTGGAGGGCCCATCACCGCCCGGGCGCCCCCGATCTGTACCCGACCGCCCTCCGGGACGAGATCGACGCGGTGAACGCGGTGGTCTACGAGGACGTGAACAACGGCGTCTACCGGGCGGGCTTCGCCGGGACGCAGGAAGCGTACGCAACGGCCTTTGGGCACCTCTTCGCCCGGCTGGAACAGCTGTCGGCCCGACTGGAGGACAGCCGCTACCTGGTCGGCGACACGATCACCGAGGCGGACGTGCGACTGTTCACGACACTGGTCCGCTTCGACGCCGTCTACCACGGCCACTTCAAGTGCAACCGGCGGAAACTGACCGAAATGCCCGTGCTGTGGGCGTACGCCAGGGACTTGTTCCAGACCCCCGGCTTCGGCGACACGGTCGACTTCGACCACATCAAGCGGCACTACCACCTGGTCCACGACGACATCAACCCCACCGGGATCGTGCCGGCGGGACCGGACCTGTCGGGCTGGCTGGAGCCGCACGGCAGGGCCTCGCTCGGCGGCCGGCCGTTCGGCGCGGGCACGCCGCCCCCGCCCGCTCCCCCGGAGGAGCGGGTGCCGCCCGGGCACACACCGCTGGGCGGCGGGCCGGCCTGATCGCGCGGTCCGCGCCGCGAGACCGCCGGGCGGACCCGGGTGCGGGGCGAATCGTCCCATTCCGTATCATCGACGGAACGCCCCGTCGGGCCCGACCGGGACCGGAGGGCGCGACCGGCCTCCCCGTCGACCATCCGTCGGCCACGGGCACCGCCGGTCCGACGCTCCTGTCCGTGTACGCCGCCCGGCCGGCCGGTCGGCCCTGCCCGAAACAGAACCCGCCCCGTGCCTTCCGAAGACACCCTGACCGGATCCCCCGCCGCCCCGGCCCCGACCACGACCCCAGCGCTGCCGGCGGACGGCGGCGACCGGCCCCGGACGGGGCCGGCCCGCCTGGCCCGGCTGCTGCGCCCGCTGGCCGGACGGGCTCCCGCTCCTCCGGCCCCCGCCGCGGCCCTGCACAACATGAGCGCCGCCACGGCCGTGCTCCTGGCCCTCGTCGGCATCGGCACGCTGATCCACGAGCCCGTCCTGATACCCCCGCTCGCCGCCAGCGCCGCGCTGGTGCACAGCGTCCCCGGCCTGCCGCTCGCCCAGCCCCGCAGCCTGGTCGCCGGACACCTGCTGTGCGCCGGCCTCGGGTACGCGGCCCTGCACCTGCTGGGCAGCTCCCCGTGGACGGCCGCCCTCGCCGCCGGCGTGTCGCTGGCCGTCATGGCACTGGCCCGCACCCCGCACTCCCCGGCCGCCGCCACCACCGTGGTCGTCGTCCTGCAGTCCCCCGCGCCCGCCCGGTTCCTGCCGCTGCTGGCCGGCTCGACCCTGCTGCTGGTGCTGGCCGGCTGGGCGGCCTCGCGGGCGCGCCGTACGGCCCCCAGGTACCCGGTGTACTGGTGGTGAGACCGGCCGGGGCGCGTGGATCCCGCCCGATCCGGAGCAAATGGCTCTAGCCTCGGCACATGACCGAGAACGAGATCAAGCTCAAGGCCATCGCCTCACTGACCGCCCTGCGCGCCGGAGTCGACGAGCGACTCGTCTCGGACCTGCTGGGCGAGGTGATCCCGACGGAGTTCACGGTGCCCGCCGGGGGCGGCCCCGAGGCTGCCGGGCTGGCGGTCCTGGAGCAGCTGTCGGACCCGCTGAGCGCGCTGGTCGACGGATTCATCCTCGCCTTCCAGGCCGTCGCGGACGCCCACGACGACGGCGGGGCCGAACCGCCGGTCGAGGCGATCCTGCAGGACCTGGCACTGCAGCTGGCCCGGGACAACTTCGAGTGATCGACATCCTGGTCCGGTGGGTCCGGCTGCTCCGCGAGCCCCTGGTCGTCCAAGCGCTGCGCTCCACCACGGCGGCGGTCCTCTCGTACGTCGTCGCGCTCCGCCTCAGCAGCGAGCCGGTGCCGCTCACCGCCCCGCTGACCGCACTGCTCGTCGTCCAGGTCACCCTCTACTCCACCCTGACCACCGGCATCAGGCGCATGAACTCGGTGGTCGCGGGCGTCCTGATCGCCATCGGCTTCAGCGCGCTCGTCGGGCTGAGCTGGTGGAGCCTGGGGCTGCTGATCCTGGCCTCGCTCGTGGTGGGGCACCTGGTCCGGGTCGACGAGTTCGTCCCCGAGGTGGCCATCAGCGCCATGCTGGTCCTCGGCGTCACCCAGGTCGCCGACACCGCCTGGGACCGGATCCTGGAGACGCTCATCGGCGCCGCGGTGGGCCTGCTGGTCAACCTGCTCGTGGCACCGCCGGTGTGGGTCGGTCCGGCCGGCGCCGCCATCACCGACCTCGCGGACCGGATGAGCCGGCTGCTCACCCATCTCGGCGAGGCCCCCCTGGGGCACACCGACGTCGCCCGGGCCGCGGCGCGCCTGCACGAGGCACGCCGCCTGGACAACGACATCGCGCACGTCGACGCGGCGCTCAGGCAGGCCGAGGACAGCCTCCGGCTCAATCCGCGGGTCAGGGAGGCGGTGCTGTTCCGCCTGGTGCTGCGCACCGGTCTGGACACCCTGGAGATCTGCGCCGTGGTGCTGCGGGTGGCCTGCCGCACCACCACCGACCTGGCCAAGGCGTGGGCCGAGGGGCCGGAACCGGCCGTCCCGGAGGCGGGCGTCACGGCGGCCCTCCGGGAGGTGCTCGAACACACGGCACTGGCGGTCGTGAGCTTCGCCAAACTGATCACGGCACAGGTGAGCGCCAACGCCGAGGAGGCCGAAGCCCGGCTGGCCCGCGAACTGGCCGTCGCCAGGAGCAGCCGCGACCGGTTCGCCGACCTGCTGCTCGACCGGATCCGGCAGACCCCCGCCCAGTGGCAGCTGTACGGCGCCCTGCTGGCGGAGATCGACCGGGTGCTGGACGAACTGGGCGTGGAGAAGCGGACCGAACGGCTGATGGAGGAGCTCGACCGGCACGCCCGCAGCCGCCGGCCGCGCTCGCTGCGCGGCATGCTCCGGCCCGGGCCGGCGTCACCGGGATGACCGGCCGCGGGCCCGGAACGGCCGCCGGCACCGGGAGGGGCGTTGCCAGGGGCCGGTTCCGAAAGGCGCCCCCTACCGGGCCTGCTCCCGCAGCTGCTGGACGCAGAGCACCACGAACAGCAGGCCGGCCGCGCCGAGCATCGCGTTGCTCAGCAGCCCGTTGCGCCACTCGGCCGGTGTGCGCGCCGAGTTGAGCAGCCACAGCAGGGTGAGGGCCAGGAACGGCATGAAGAGCGCACCGATCACCCCGTACCCGACGACCAGCGCGAACGGCTGGTCGAGGAAGAGCAGGCTGATCGGCGGGAAGGTGAGCCAGAGCAGGTAGGCCCGGAAGGGCCGGGACTTCTCCGGGCACGGCGCCCCGGCGGTGAGGGACGGCCGGAACTTGCCCGCGAAGTCGGCGAACATCAGGCTCACCCCGTGCCAGACCCCGATGAGCGAGGTGTACGAGGTGGCGAAGAAGCCGACGAGGAAGAGCTTGGCCGTGGCCGTCCCGTAGCGCTCCTCCAGGACGGTGCTCAGGTCGAGCAGCCCCCGGTCGCCCTTGGTCAGTGCCACGCCGGAGGAGTGCAGCAGCTCCGCGCCGACGAAGAGCATGGAGACCACGAAGATGCCGGTGGTGAGGTAGGCGACGCGGTTGTCCAGGCGCATCACCTTCATCCAGCCGGCGTCCGTCCACCCCTTGGCGTTGACCCAGTAGCCGTAGGCGGCCAGGGTGATGGTGCCGCCCACGCCGCCGATCAGGCCCAGGGTGTAGACGAGCGAGCCGTCCGGCAGGACGGGCACCAGCCCGGCGAGGGCGGAGCCGAGGTGGGGCGTGACCCGGACCGCGAGGTAGACGGTGACCACGAACATCACGCCGACCAGGACGGTCATGGCCTTCTCGAAGACGGCGTACCGGTTGAACCAGACGAAGACCAGCCCGCCCAGGCCGCACAGCACGGCCCACGCCTTCAGGTCCATCGTGCCCGGGAAGAGCGCGGCCAGCGGCAGGGCGCTGGAGGACATCGCGGCGGCGCCGTAGACGAAGCCCCAGACGACGACGTACCCGGCGAAGTAGGCGGTGGTCCAGGGGCCGAGGCTGCGCCAGCCGTCGAAGAGGGTGCGGCCGGTGGCCAGGTGCCAGCGGCCGGCGGCCTCGGCGAGCGAGATCTTGACGAGGCAGCCGATCACCGCGGCCCAGAGCAGGGTGTAGCCGAACCTGCTGCCCGCGATGAGGGTGGCGACCAGGCCTCCCGCGCCGACCCCGGTCGCCGCGACCACGATCCCCGGGCCGATGGACCGCCGACCCGCCGTGCGGAGTGCGGGGGTGTCCCGTCCGCCCGCCACGGTTCCGGTCCGGTTGCTGTCCGCCATCGGTGGCCGCCTTCCCGTTCGCCCCTGAGGTGACGTGATCACCAAAACGGCTGGGGCATTGGGGCGCAAGGGCGCAAGAATGGTCGAATGACCACCCGTGCCGCGTACCCCGCTCTGACGTTCCGCCGCCCCGGAGAGGCCGACCACGCCCGCGTCCTGGCCGTACTGGACGACTGGTGGGGCGGGTTCAAGGGCGCCGAGGGCTCGCGCGAGCGGGCGCTGTTGCTGCCCCGGCTGTACTTCCGGCACTTCACCGCCACCAGCACGCTGGCGGAGTACGGCGACGGCCGGCTCGCGGGCTTCCTGATCGGTTTCGTCTCCCAGACCGATCCCCGGACGGCGTACGTCCACTTCTCCGGGGTGGATCCCGCCCTGCAGGGGCGGGGCGTGGGGCGGCTGCTGTACGAGGGGTTCTTCGAGCAGGTGCGCACGCGGGGCGTGCGGAGCGTCGGCTGCATCACCAGCCCCGGCAACGCCGGCTCGCGCGCCTTCCACACCCGGCTGGGGTTCACGGCCTCGGGGGTCCTGCCCGACTACGACGGGCCGGGGCTGGACCGGATCTCCTTCCACCTCGACCTGGCCTGAGCCGGCCCGCGGGTGGGGGGTGCCCGCGGACCGGCCGTACGGCGGGGGTCAGCGGAAGAGCATGCTCGCGCCGCCCGCGGGGGTGGTGACCGAGCCCGGGCAGAGGAAGCTGCCGGAGGTCTTGGTCGCGGTGAAGGCCTGGTTGACGTACTTGCGGGTGGTGCCCTCGCGGTTCCAGGCGATGTTGGTGGCCTTGTAGCGGCAGGAGATGAAGCTCTGCCGGCCGGTGATGTCGATGGCGTCCGTACGGGCCGTGCCCGCGGTGTCGTCGAAGGTGAACGCGGGGTTGTTGTTCAGGCTCGCGGTGATGCCGCCGGTACAGGCCAGGTTGCCGCCCGGCGCGTTGATGGTGGAGCGGTCGACGGTCAGCGCGGCGGGCGGGTTGGCGCTGGTGGCGGCGTTGGTCCAGGTACAGGTCTGGCCGGCGACCACGATGCTGCCGTCGAGCCGCTGCTCGGCGGCCGGGCGGGCGTGCGCCGCGGTGGCGGTCCCGCCGGCGAACAGCACGGCCACCAGGGCGGTGACGCCGTACATCCGGGAGATGCGGTTCATGGTGCTCCTCCTTGCCACGTCCTTGTGGGGTGACGCGGAGCTCCTGCGGGCTCCGCGGGAGTGCGCCCCGCCCGCACCGCGACGGATTCGCGCGCCGTGCCGGCAGGGGGAGAGAGCGTGCGCGCCCGGGCCGGCTGCCACCGTCTGGCGGAGCGGCGGGGATACGGACCCGGACGTCAGGGAGGGTCGCACAGGCCGGTTGAGTTGTCATGTACCGAACAATCGATTGGCCGGTTCTCCACGTTCGGCCGGTCCGCGGCCGGTTCCGCGCACTCGTGGGCAGACCCCCGGAAACGCCCGGGCAAATCCGACGGGCCATCAGGTCACTTGTCCCGGACCCTTGACTCCGTACGCGCCAGTAGGGATTCTCTGACACAACTTTTGCGCGGAGCATGTCAAGAATGCGCCGTCCGCCACCGACGAAGACGTGGGTGATGTCCATGACCCGTACCAGGCACAAGCGGCGGCGCCGCGGGCCGCTCGCCGTGCTGTCCCTGCTCCTCGCCACCCTGGTCGCACTGCTCGGGCCCGTGCCCGGGTCGGCCGCCGACACCGGCGGCGACTGGTGGAACCCGACGGCCCGGCCGCAGCCCGACTCCGGTGTGAACGTCACCGGCGAACCGTTCAAGGGCACCAACGACAAGGGCGAGGTGCGCGGCTTTGTCGACGCGCACAACCACCTGATGTCCAACGAGGCGTTCGGCGGCCGGCTGATCTGCGGAAAGCCGTTCTCCGAGCTGGGTGTCGCCGACGCGCTCAAGGACTGCCCCGAACACCCGACGCTCGCCGTCTTCGACTACATCACCAAGGGCGGCGACGGCAAGCACGATCCGACCGGCTGGCCCACCTTCAAGGACTGGCCCGCCCACGACTCGCTGACCCACCAGCAGAACTACTACGCGTGGGTCGAGCGGGCCTGGCGGGGCGGCCAGCGCGTGCTCGTCAACGACCTGGTCACCAACGGCGTGATCTGCTCCGTGTATTTCTTCAAGGACCGCAGCTGTGACGAGATGACCTCGATCCGCCTGCAGGCCCAGAAGACGTACGAGATGCAGGACTACGTCGACAGGATGTACGGCGGCCCGGGCAAGGGCTGGTTCCGGATCGTCACCGACAGCGCGCAGGCCCGGGAGGTGGTCGAGGAGGGCAAACTGGCCGTCGTCCTCGGCGTGGAGACCTCCGAGCCCTTCGGCTGCAAGATGATCCTCGACGTGGCGCAGTGCAGCCGGGCCGACATCGACAAGGGATTGGACG
This sequence comes from Streptomyces sp. NPDC089799, assembly GCF_040684755.1. Taxonomy (NCBI): domain Bacteria; kingdom Bacillati; phylum Actinomycetota; class Actinomycetes; order Kitasatosporales; family Streptomycetaceae; genus Streptomyces; species Streptomyces sp. NPDC089799. Next base: position 212,699 of record NZ_JBFBGR010000011.1, read on the forward strand.
AGCTGTACCGGCTGGGCGTGCGCAGCATGTTCCTCTGCCACAAGTTCGACAACGCCCTGTGCGGGGTCCGGTTCGACACGGGCGCCCTCGGCACGGCCATCAACGTGGGGCAGTTCCTGTCGACCGGCACCTTCTGGAAGACCGAGCAGTGCGCCGGTCCGCAGCAGGACAACCCGATCGGTCTGGCCGCCGCTCCGAGCGCGCAGAAGGAGCTGCCGGCCGGCGTGACCGTCCCCTCGTACGCCTCCGGCGCCCGCTGCAACAGCCGCGGGCTGACCGACCTCGGGGAGTACGCCGTCCGCGGCATGATGCAGCGGAAGATGATGCTGGAGATCGACCACATGGGCGTGAAGGCCGCGGGCCGCGCGCTGGACATCCTGGAGTCCCAGGACTACCCGGGTGTGATCTCCTCGCACAGCTGGATGGACATGGCCTGGTCGGAGCGGGTCTACAAGCTGGGCGGTTTCATCGCCCAGTACATGAACGGCGCCGAGGGCTTCAGCTCGGAGGCCAACCGCACCAAGGCCCTCCGCGAGAAGTACGACGTGGGGTACGGCTACGGCACCGACATGAACGGCGTCGGCGGCTGGCCCGGCCCGCGCGGCGCGAACACCCCCAATCCGGTCCGCTACCCGTTCACCAGCACCGACGGCGGCTCGGTGATCGACAAGCTGACCGCCGGACAGCGGACCTGGGACCTCAACACCGACGGCGCCGCCCACAACGGCATGGTCCCGGACTGGATCGAGGACATCCGGATCGTCGGCGGACAGGGCGTGGTGGACGACATGTTCCGCGGCGCCGAGTCCTACCTGAGGACCTGGGGCCGCTCCGAGGCGCACCGGGCCGGGGTCAACCTCGCCGCGGGCAGGCCCACCTCGGCCTCGACCACCCAGTGGTGGAACCCGTTCACCTCCTACGCGTCCGGCCGGGCCGTGGACGGAGACCGGAGCACCCGCTGGGCCAGCGAGTGGAGCGACGACCAGTGGCTGCGGATCGACCTCGGCTCGACGCAGCGGGTCGGCAAGGTCACCCTCGACTGGGAACGCGCGTACGGCAGGTCGTACCGCATCGAGGTGTCCGACGACGGCTCCACGTGGCGGACGGCGTGGTCCACCACCGCCGGTGACGGTGGCCTGGACACCGTCACCTTCCCCGGCACCACGGCCCGGTACGTCCGCGTCCACGGCGTGGTCCGCGGTACGGGCTGGGGCTACTCACTGCACGAGGTCGGGGTGTACAGCGCCTGACCGTACGGCCGTGCGTCCGCGCCGGCGGTCCGACGGGACCGCCGGCGCGGGCGCGGTGTTTTGCGCACGAAGGGAACGACGGAAGCGATGACCAGCCGCAGGCCGCTCGCCGAACGGCGCCTCCAGCTCACCGAGGCGGCGATCCGGGCCATGACCCGGGACGGCGTCCCCAGGACGACGACGAGGTCGATCGCCGCCGAGGCGGGCGTGTCCCTCAGCGTCTTCCACTACTGCTTCGACTCCAAGCAGGCCCTGATCGAGTCGGTCATGACCACGATCACCGACCACTACGTGGGGCGGGTGAAGGAGGCGCTGCGACCGCGCGGCACGTTCCGGGAGACGGTGCGGGCCGGCTTCGGCGCGTACTGGGAGCACGTGTGCGCGCAGCCCGGTGAGCACATGCTCACCTACGAGCTGACCCAGTACGCCCTGCGCACGCCGGGGTTCGAGCCGCTGGCCCGCCGCCAGTACGAGCGGTACGCCGAGATCTACGAGGAGCTGATCGGCCAGCTCGGCGAGACGATGGGGGTCGAGCTGCGGGTGCCGGTGCCCGTGCTGGCCCGCTACCTGGCCGCCGTGACGGACGGCCTGACCCTGAACTTCCTGGTGCTGGGCCACGATCCGGCGGCCGCGGCGGCCATCCTCGACATGGTCACGGACCAGGTGGCCGCGTTCGCCGGGGGCGGGGTGGCCGCCGGGGGCGGGGGGTTCGCCGCGGCCCACGGGTTCGGGTCCCGCCCGGCCGGGCCCCGCTAGGCGGCGGCCGGCGGCAGCCGGAAGCCGCCGTACAGGCCGTCCAGGGCGCGGTGGGCGGCGCGCGCGGGGGTGGCGCGGAGGGCGGCGTCGCGGAGGGCGACGGCCAGCGGGTGGGTGAGGCCGGCGACGGTGCCGGCCCGGCGGGAGCGGACCAGGATGGCGTTGGTCCGGGGGTGGCGGGCCGCGGTGTACCGGGCGAGGGCGGCCGGGACGGCCTGCGGGTCCGGGGCCGCGTCCAGCAGGTGGGCGAGGACGACGGCGTCCTCGATGGCCTGGCAGCCGCCCTGGCCCAGGTTGGGCGTCATCGCGTGGGCGGCGTCGCCGAGCCAGGCGATCCGTCCGTGGTGGTAGCGGGGCAGCGGTGCGGCCAGGTCGTAGAGGTCGTGCTGGAGCAGGGCCGCGGGGTCGATCCGGTCCAGCAGGGCGGGGAGCGGGGCGTGCCAGGTGCCGAAGCGGCGGGCCAGTTCGGCCTTGGGGTCGGCGGGCCGGGTGCCCTCGGGGACCCGGGCGGTGGCGTAGACGTAGACGCGGCCGTCGGCGAGGGGGACCACCCCGAAGCGCATGCCGCGGCCCCAGGTCTCGCCGGCCTCCGCCGGTGCCAGGCCCTCGCCGGGGACCACGGTGCGCCAGGCCGTCTCGCCGCTGTAGCGCAGGCCCGGGTGGGTGGGGAAGAAGAGCCGGCGCAGCGGGCTGTGGATGCCGTCGGCGGCGAGCACCACGTCGGCCGTCAGGTCCCCGGCGGAGGTGCGCACGACGGGGCGCCGACCGGCCGTTGCGCCGGTGCGCGGGGCCTCGTCGGCGCGGCCGGCACCGCCGACGCGACCGGCGGGGTCGGCGTGGTCCACGCCCGTGACCCGGGTGCCGTAGCAGAGGGCGTCGGCCGGGAGGGCGTCGGCCAGGGCGGCCGAGAGGGCCGCGCGGTGCACGGCCAGCGGCGGGCGGCCGTACCGGGCGGCCAGGGCGTCGGTGTCGGCGCGCATCAGCGGGCGGCCGTCGGTGTTCCGGGTCCCCATGGCCGGGGCGACGGCGTCCCCGGCCCAGGTGCCGGTGCCGAAGCCGATGGCCTCGAAGGCCCGCAGTGCGTTGGGGGCGAGCACGATCCCGGCGCCGGCGGCCGACGGTCCGGCGGCGCGTTCGCAGACGGTGACCCTCCAGCCGGCCCGGTGCAGGGCGACCGCCGCGGTCAGTCCGCCGATGCCCGCGCCCGCGATGACCGCGTGGCCCTTGGTGCCCTTCGCCATGGCGCACTCCTCTCCTCACTCTCGGCTCTACAGATGTAGAGCCGCATGGATGGCACTCTACAGCTGTAGAGTGGGGGCATGTCCACCCCAGACCGCAGGATCCTGATCGCCGACTCCGCCATCGCCCTCGTGGCCTCCTCGGGGCTGCGCGGGCTGACGCACCGGGCGGTCGACTCCGCCGCCGGGCTGCCCGCGGGCAGCACCTCGTATTACTTCCGTACGCGTACGGCGCTGATCGACGCCTGCTACGAGCGGCTGGCCGCACTCGACCTCGCGGACTTCGACTCGGACGGCGGCGCCCTCCCCCCGACCGGACGGGAGGCGGCCGCGGGAGCGCTCGCGGCCCTGCTGCACCGGTGGCTCACGGTGGGCCGGGAGCGTCAGCTGGCCCGCTGGGAACTCACCCTGGAGGCCGCCCGCAATCCCGGACTGGGGCCGGGGCTGCACCGCGCGGGGCGGGCCTCCCGGGACCGGGCGGCCGCCGTCCTGGCCGCGCTCGGCGCGAAGGACCCCGGAGCCTCGGCGGACCTGCTGGTCGCCTGGACGGAAGGGCTCCTCTTCGATCGGCTCGCGGGGGCCACGGCACGCACCCGGCCGGCCCCCGACCCGGCCGAACTGGCCGCGGTCACCCGTCGGATGCTGGACGCCGCCCTGGACGGATGAGGGGCAGGGGGGTACGTCCGGCGGGTGCCGGGGCGGGCGGCAGGGACGCGGGGACGCGTTCCAGGACACCGCCCGCGAACACGTCGTGGAGCGGCAGCGTCTCCAGGTGGACGTAGCCGATGTGGCAGTCGCAGACCGCGAGCGGGCAGGGCCTCGGGGCGAGCGCGGCACGGTAGGAGCCGTCGTAGAGGTTGCCCAGCTCGGCGGGGACGAAATGGCAGCGGCGGACCGTGCCGTCCCCGTCCACGGACAGCACCGACTCCCCGGTGCGGCAGGGCAGTCCGGCCGAGCGGTGCGGGTGGCGGCTGTAGGGGAAGAGCGGGTCCACGGCGGTCCAGGTGTCCGCCTCGGCGTCGGTGTAGGTGTGGCCCTCGGCGGCGTTCACCCAGAGGTAGACGTGGTCGGGGAGGTCGGCGCGCAGCCGGCGGGCGTGGTCCAGGTTCCCGGGCAGGCCGACGATGCCGACGCTGTGGCGGATGCCGAGGGCGTCGAGCCGGCGCAGCTTCGCCAGGAAGCGCTCGTACGGCGTCTGGCCGGGGTGGTACGTGCACCAGAGCGCCAGGGTGCCGGGGTCGGCGGCGGCCAGCCAGTCGGTGCGGCAGCTGAGGTTGGTCTGGATGGCCACGCGCCGGACGTGCGGCCGGTGCGAGAGCTCGGTCAGGGCCCGCCGGTACCAGGAGCGGACCAGTCCCTCGCCCCAGGGGGTGAAGAGGAGGGAGAGCCGGTCCCCGGTGCGGGAGGCCGAGGCCGCCCAGGCCGTGAAGCGCTCCAGGGCCGCCCGGTCGGTGCGGAGCTGCTCCGGCGTGTCGCGCCGCTTGGCGAACGGGCAGTAGGGGCAGTCGTAGTCGCAGGAGGCGAGCGGGCCGCGGTAGAGCAGGGTGAGGTCCACGGCCGGCTACTTGGGTTCGTAGGCGGCCATGGCCGCGCGGACGGCGGGCGAGAACAGCTCGGGGCCGAGCGCGTCGGAGTGGGCGAGTCCTTCGGGTGTGAGGCGCAGGAGAGGTCCCGTGCCGCCGTCCGCGTCGTCGGCGGGGCCTTCGAGCCAGCCGCGGGCGGCGAAGGCGTCGAGTTCGGCGGGGAAGTCCCGGTGCGGGTGGGTGCCGAAGCGGTCGCGGTAGTCGGCGAGCGGCATGCCACGGGCCTGGAGGAGCGATTGCAGGAGGTGGCGCCGGCGGGCCTCGTCGCCGTCGACGTACCGGCCGTGTGCGGCGCGGCCGAAGGCGGCGTCGGAGGTGGCCGTGTAGTCGTCGATGATCGCGCGTATCTCGCCCATGTCGACGGCGTAGTCGAAAGAGTAGTGGAGGGCGGAGGTGTAGGAGCGGGCGCCGCAGCCGAGGCCGATCATGCCGTCGGTCTGGCAGGCGTGGTCGTCGGGGCCCTGCGGGGCGGTGCCGGCGCGCCGGAACATGCGCATCGACACCTGTTCGTAGCCGTGCGCGAGGAGGTGGTCCCGGCCCCGCCGGTAGAGGTCCAGGCGCTGTTCGTCCCAGTCCCGGTCGGTGTGGGCGGTGCGCCGGGCGAGACCGGTCAGGGGGCGGACGTACAGCGGGTAGAGGTACAGCTCCTCGGGCTGCCAGGCGAGGGCCGCGTCCAGGGAGGTGCGCCAGGAGGCCGGGGTCTGGCCGTCGATGCCGTAGATGAGGTCGATGTTGAGGACGGGGATGCGGGCGTCGCGGATCCGGCCGAGCGCGGCCTCGACGTCGGCCCGCCGCTGGGGGCGGACGGCGGCCCGGGCCTCCTCGTCGACGAAGCTCTGCACGCCGATGCTGAGGCGGGTCGTGCCGCGTTCGGCGAGGACGGCGAGGCGGTCGGCGGTGGCGGTCGCGGGCGATGCCTCGACGGAGAGCGGGACGGCGCGCAGGTCGGCGCCCATGCGGTGCTCGGCGATGTCGCAGAGCCGGGTCAGCTCGTCGGCCGTCAGGAAGGTGGGGGTGCCGCCGCCGAAGGCGGCGTTGGCGAAGCGCACCGGCCCGTCGTCGCCGAGGGCCTCGCGCACGGCGGCGGCCTGCCGGTCGAGCGCGTCGAGGTAGCGGCCGGTGAGCCCGTCGGGCGCGCCGATGCGGGTGAAGAGGTTGCAGAAGCCGCAGCGGACCTCGCAGAAGGGGATGTGGAGGTAGAGCGAGAGGGCGTCCTTGCGCTCGCCGCGCCACAGGTCGCGCAGGGCGGGCCGGTCCGGGAGCGGGCGGTACGCCGTCTTGTGGGGGTAGGCGTAGACGTAGCTCCGGTACGGGCGGACGTGCTGCGGCGCGGCGGGGGCGGCCGGCGCGGCGGGGGCGGCGGCGGTGGGGCCGGTGGGAGTGGCGGGGGTGGCGGGGGTGGCGGGGGCGGTCATGCGGACGGCTCCAGGAAGAAGTGGGCGTACGGAACGGTCCACACGGCCTCGTGGGCCAGGCGGTGGCCGGTGTAGCCGTCGTCGCCGTAGGTGGTGCCGTGGTCGGAGCAGACGATGGCGAAGCAGCGGCGGCGGGAGCTCATCGCGGTGAACAGCCGGCCGATGTGCCGGTCGACGTACTCCAGCGCGGCGGCGTGGCTGGCGCGGGTGTCCCCGGCCTCGCGGGTGGCGCCGGGGAGGTGGAACCAGTTGGGCTGGTGCAGCGCCGAGGCGTTGAGGAAGAGGAACAGCCGGCGGTCGGCGGGAAGGGCGGCGACGACCTGCTCGGCCCGTTCGACCTGGGCCTCGAAGGAGGTGGGCGAGGCCACGCCGAAGCCGGGTTCCCAGTGGCTCTCCTGGAACATGCCGGGCAGTACGCCGCCCAGTGCGCCCTGCCGGTTGAAGAAGCCGACCCCGCCGATGCACACGGTCCGGTACCCGGCTGCGGCGAGGCCGGACACCAGGTCGGGGGTGTCGAAGACGTAGGTGCGCCCGGCGGTGGTCTCGCTGCCGGCGAACCGGGCGGCGAACAGCCGGGGGTGCGAGCCGGGCGTGGCGGGGGTGGGCAGGAACCCGGCGAACATGGCCTGGTGGGAGGCGTAGGTGAAGCTGCCGGGGGCGTGCCGCTCCTCCCAGGCGCCGCCGGGCAGGTGGCGGGCCAGGTTCGGCAGGCGCCCGGCGGCGGCCAGTTCGGCGGCGACGTCGTGGCGGAGGGTGTCGAGCGTGACCAGGAGCAGGTCGTCGCGCCCGACGACCTCGTTCATGTCGGGCTGGTCAGCGGGATGGTGCTGGTGCACGGTGGTGGTTCCTCGTGTGGAGCTGCTGTACGTGGCGGGGTGCGGCGGCGATCTGGGCGGCGTAGGTGTCGAGGCCCTCGGCCCCGCTGCCGGGCAGGCCGGTCAGGCCGGGCAGCAGGTCCCCGAAGGCGTTGACCTCGGCGACCGCGTACCGCCGCCAGCCGACGGCGGGCAGCAGGTCGACGCCGACGCACAGGGTGCCGGGGAAGCAGGCCGCGGCCCGTTCGCAGGTCCGCAGGGCGTCGGCCCAGTGCGGGCCGGCCGCCGCGACGGCCGCGGCCAGGTCGCCGCGCCGGCCGCCGAGGTGGAGGTTGGTCATGGGCGAGCGGCTGGTGCGGAGGACGGCGTGGGTGGCGCGGCCCGCCACGACGACGACGCGGAGGTCCGCCGTCACCCCGTCCAGGGATGCCTTGGGCCACCAGCGTTCGAGGTGCAGGCCCTCGGGTGCGAGGGCGTCCACCAGGGCGGCGAGCTCGGGCTCGCGGGTGATGCGGCGCAGCCGCAGCGAGTTGTGGAGGCTGCCGTCCCCGGCGGTCTCCACGGAGGTGGTGGCCCTGATCCTGCCCCGGCCGGCGGTTTCCACGGCGATGACCCCGGACGCGGAGGACCCGTGGGCGGGCTTCACGAACACGCGCGGCATCCGGTGCGCGGCCATGAGGGCCCGTACGTCGTCCCAGCCGCGCACCGGCACGGCGGCCCCGGAGGTCGGGGACTGCGGGACCGGTACCCCGGCCCGGTCGAGGGCTCGGTGGCAGTGCCGCTTGTCGAAGAGGACGGCGAGCTCCGCCGGGTCGTCGAGGCGGATGCCGCCGCGGAGCGTGCCGACGGCGGCGGTGAACCGCGCGTGCCAGCGGGCGCCGCCCTCCACCCGGGTCGGGTCGTCCAGGCCCCGCAGGGTCCGGTCGACCTCGGCGTTCTCGCCGGGTGAGTCGAGCCGGACGAGCTCGTCGGCGGCGAAGTCCGCGCCGCCGTCGCGCAGGACGGCGGCCCAGGGCACCACACGGGGTGCGGGCAGTCCGGCGTCGAGGACGGCCCGGGTGAACAGTCCGACGCGACGGTTCTCCGGGTTGCCGACGACCGCCCAGCGCGGCGGCGCGTGGTGTCCCGTCATCGTCGTCCCGTTACTCTCCGACCGCGACGTAGCGCCAGACGCGGCCGTCGTACTCGTCCTCGTCGGCGTGGCCGCGGTCCAGGTCGAGGGCCACGCCGGCACTCTCCAGCACGTCGCGGAAGCGCTGCCGCAGCGGCTCCCCGATGTAGTTGTGGTGCAGGTCGAGGCTCTTGAGGTGGGTGAGCGGCTGACCGTCGAGCAGCGCGGTCGCGCCCGCGTCGGTGAGCACGCCCATGGACAGGTCCAGGCCCTCCAGCCGGGCGACGACCGGCGCGGAGGCGACGGCGGCGGCGATCCCGTCCTGGACGTCGCTGTTGCGCAGGGCCAGGTGGCGCAGGCGCGGCAGGCGGGAGCCGTCGAGGATGGGCTGCACGTCGTCGGGGGTGCTGTCGCCCCCGTAGTTGTCCGTGCCGAGCCAGAGGTCGAGGTGCTCCAGGGCCGGCAGGTTGCTGGCTGCGATGTTGCGGACCACCCGGGCGCTCAGGCCGCCGGTTTGGACGGTCAGCGAGCGCAGCCGCCCGTGCGTGAAGGGAGGGAAGACGAGGTCCGTTCCGCCGCGGATCCCGAACTCCTCCAGTTCCGGGAAGCCTTCGAGGAGCGGACCGACGTCGCCTTGGTTGATCCAGGAGATCTCGCACTCCTCGGACTCCATGTCCCCGAGGAACAGGGCCCGGAGGGCGGGGAGGTGCGGACGGGCGTCGAGCAGCGCGGCGACGATCTCCTCGGGCCCGCTGTCGTACGCCTCTTCCCACGCGCCGACCACGATCGCGCGCACGCGCGTGGTGTCGACGGCCGCGGTGAACCGGGCGAACGCCTCCGTCCAGGACTCCTCGGCGTCGTAGGTGTCGGAGGAGATCCGCCACGCCACGGCGTCGGCATCGGGCAGCGGGGTCGTCCGGTCCCCGTCGTCCGGTCCGGGGAAGTCGAAGACGGGCAGCCCGTACGACTCCTTCAGGTGCCTCGCGTACGTCATGTCGCCGCCGTTCCTCGTCGGTCGTCTCCGGTGCGCTGCAAGTTGTAGCAAGGAGCACTGACAGCCCTGGCGCCGGGGCGGCCGGAAGGCCCACGGCTCGTATCCCGCCGGTCAGGTGCCGGACGCGGTCGGCTGGGCGGGCGGTGTGCGGCGGGAGAGGAGGGCGTAGAGGACAGAGGAGACGAGGAGGCCGGTGGGGAGGGAGAGGTCGAGGCCGCCGAGGGCTTCGGCGAGCGGGCCGGTGTAGAGGGTGTCGACGCACAGGGCCGCGGCGGCGGCGCCGGCCAGGAGTGCGACGGCGCCGGCCGGGTTGACTCCCCCGGTGTACCAGAAGGGGCTGCCGGGGCTCTCGTCGGTGAGTTGGCGTCCGTCGTAGCGGCAGCGGCGCAGCAGTATGTCGGTGGCGTAGACGGCCGTGGCGGGGCCGAGCAGGATGACGGTCAGCTGGAGGACGTCGCTGACGGTGCCGAGGAAGTCGGAGACCAGCAGGGCGTACAGGGTGAGGGACACGGCGACCACCCCGTCGACGATCACGCTGAGGGAGCGGCGGATGCGCAGGCCGACGGCCTGCAGGGCGAGGCCGGCGCTGTAGGCGGTCATGGCGTTGACCGCGATGGTGCCGAGGACCAGGGCGAGCAGGAAGACGGGGCCGAACCAGGAGGGCAGGATCCCTTCCAGCGCACTCTGCGGGTTGCTCATGTCCAGGACGGTGGCGGCGCACGCGCCCAGGAAGCAGACGACGACGCCGGGCAGGAAGCCGCCGAGGGCGGTCCATCCCGCCGTCGCGCGTGCGGGCGTCGTACGGGGCAGGTAGCGGGAGAAGTCGGCGCTGGTGGTGTAGGAGAGCGGGCCGGAGGCGATGAGGGTGACCCCCGCCAGCAGGGTGGCCCACAGCTCGGTGCCGGTGAGCGGCTCGGCGGGGGCGTAGGAGAAGTCGGTACGGGCGAGCACGGCGGCCGCGACGACGGCGAACGCGGCGGTGAGCGCCAGGGTCATCGGCAGGTAGAGCCGGACGATCGTGGCGTGGCCGTAGACGCTGATGGCCAGGGTGAGGACGGCGATCACCACGACGACGGCGGCCTTGGTGGCCGCCCCCGTGGAGAGACCGGTCTTCTCGATCAGTGCGACGGCGGCGGTCGCGGCGGCGGCCAGGTTGAGGGCGAAGTAGCAGACGGAGATCGTCCAGCCGGTGACCGCGTTGTTCACCCGGTTGCCGCGGATCCCGTACATCGCCCGGGTGATCACTTCGCTGGGGGTGCCGGAGGCCGGGCCGGAGATGGCGAGGTAGCCGGTGAGCAGCCAGAACAGGTTGCCGACCACGATCACGGCGAAGGCCTGCCACAGGCTCAGGCCCATCAGGACGAGCGCGCCGCCGATCACCAGGCTGAGGTAGTTGACGTTCGCCGCGGCCCAGATGGAGAAGAGCTCGCGGGGGCGGCCGTGCCGCTCGGCCTCGGTGATGTGGTCGATGCCGTGGGCCTCGATGCGGCCGGGGGTGTCCGGGGCCGGTCCTGCCGCGGTCGCCCCGGCCGGCTGGTGCGGGCCGGGGCGCGGCTGTGGCTGCGGCTGGGGGTTCGTGGACGCCATGAGGCCCTCCGGATGCTGGTCGGTGCTGGTCGTACCCGCCCGCTTGCTTGCTTATTGGTCGCACACTCAATAACATCGTCGGCATGTCGTCAAGCGTTGAGCGCAAACGAGTTCGCAAATCTCCCGAGGCCCGTCGTACGGAGATCGTCGAAACCGCCACCTCGGTCGCCCTGACCGAGGGGCTGGAATGCGTCACCCTGCGGCGGATCGCCGAAGAGCTCACCGTCCGGCCGGGTCTGATCAGCCATTACTTCCCCGCGGTGGAGGATCTTGTCGCCGAGGCGTTCGGCAGTGCGGCGGCCTCCGAGCTCGAAGCCCTCCTTCCGGCCGACCGTGCCGGGGACACCGCCGAGGCCCGTCTGGCCCGGTTCTTCGCGCGTGCGACGGGTCCCGCGTACGACGACATCAGTCGGCTGTGGATCAACGCGCGGCACCTCAGCCGGTACCGGCCGGTGCTCCGCGACCGGGTCGCCGAACAGGAGGCGGCCTGGCGCGGGCGGCTGGAGGAGGTGGTCCGCGAGGGTGTGGCGCAGGGCCGGTTCCGCACGGCGGACCCGTATGTGACGGCCATTCGGATCCTGGTGGTGCTGGACGGTCTCGGCGCCCATGCCAACACCGACACCTCCGGCCGGCCCGAGGCCGTCACCCTGATGGCCGTGACCACGGCGGAACAGGATCTCGGTCTGCCCGCCGGCAGCCTGGTGGCCGCCGCCGAGCGGGCCGCGGCCTCGCAGTGCGCGGCCGAGCGGGCCGCCACCGAGCAGGCCGCCACCGAGCGGGCCACCGACTGATCCCTCGGCACACCGCCGCACCCGCCGGTCCTTGCCGGCCCCTCCCCTCCCGTCCCGTCCCGTCGTCCTTCACCTCCCCTCCCTTCACCTCCCCGTACCGGCCCTCTGGAGGAATCCCGTGCGCACCCGGCTCGTCCTGCACTCCGCCCGCCTGCTCGATCCCGTCACCGGCGGGCTGCTGCCACAGACCGCCCTCGCGGCCGGCGGCGGCCGGATCCTCGCGCTGGGGCACGACCGCGAGATGCGCGCCCTCGCGGACCCCGACACCACGGTGATCGACCTCAAGGGGGCCGTGGTGACCCCGGGGCTCACCGACGGGCACCTCCACCCCGTGTCCGGCGCCGAGCTGACCCACGGCCTGGACCTGTCGGGCTGCACGGACCTGGCGGCCGTACGCGAGGCACTGGCGCGGGAGGTCCGGGGCCTGCGCCCCGGCGCGTGGCTGCGCGGCTGGGGACTCGACCCGAACGTGTTCGGCGACCGCCCGGTCGAGGCCGCCGCCCTCTCCCCCGTCCTGGACGGCGTACCGGCCATGCTGCTGCTGTTCGACGCCCATTCCCTGCTGGCCAGCGAGCGGGCCCTGGAACTGGCGGGTGTCGACGGACCGCGCGCCTTCGAGCAGGCCAGTGCCGAGGTGGTCTGCGACGCCGCGGGCCGGCCCACCGGGCTGCTGCTGGAGGACGCGGCCTGCGAACTCGTGGAGCGGGTCGCCCCTCAGCCCACGCGCGCCGCCCGCCGGTTCCTGCTCGCCGAAGCCCTGCGGGCCATGGCCGCGGCCGGGCTCACCGGCGGCCACGTCATGGACGCGAACGGTGACAGTCTCGCCTTCTACTCCGAGCTCGACCTGGCCGGACAGCTTCCGCTGCGCCTGCGGGTGGCGCCCTGGTGCCAGCCCGGCGCCGACGCCGACGCCGTACGAGCGCTGATCGAGCAGCAGGGCACGGGCGGCAGGCTGTGGCGGACCGCCGGCGTGAAGCTGTTCATGGACGGCACGATCGACAACGGGACGGCCTGGCTGGAGCGGCCGGACCGGGACGGCCGGTCCGACCACGCCTTCTGGCCGGACCCCGAGGCGTACACGCGGATCATCGGCGAGCTGCACGGCGCGGGCGTGCCCACCGCCACCCACGCGATCGGGGACGCGGCCGTACGGCACGCCCTCGATGCGGTCGAGCGGGCCCAGGCCGGTGCACGGAACGGGGTACGGCACCGGATCGAGCACATCGAAACCGTGCCGGACGACACCCTGCGCCGGTTCGCCGAACTCGGTGTCGCCGCGTCCATGCAGCCCACGCACTGCTGCGACTTCACCCGGGCGGACCACACCGACAACTGGTCGCAGCGCCTCGGCGAGGAGCGCGCGTCACGTGCCTGGCGCTGCCGCGACCTGCTGGACTCCGGCGCCACGCTGGTCCTCGGCTCCGACTGGCCCATCGCGCCCTACCCGCCGCTTGGTGTCATGGCCGGGGCCCGGCACCGCCGCCCCAGCCGCGATCTCGGCGAACCCCCGCACGGCCCCGAGCAGGCGCTCGGCGCGCTCGACGCACTGCGCGGGATGACCGTCAACGCCGCCTGGGTGGCGGGCGAGGAGCACGAGGCGGGGCGGATCGCCGTGGGCTACCGCTGCGACCTCACGGTGCTCGCGGAGGACCCCCTCGCGGTCTCCGCGACCGAGCTGCCGGAGGTCCCGGTCCTGCTCACGGTGGTGGACGGAGCGCCCACGCACCGGGACCCGGGGGTGTAGTCCTCAGGTGTGCGCGGCCCGCCACTCCCCCACCACCGCGTCCACGTCGAACGGCTTGACGTTGAGCGGGGGACCCGGCGGCGGCCGGCGGACCGCGGCGGCGATCTTCTCGTTGACGGCGGTGAGGATCTCGCGGACCCGGGCCTCGGTGCGCGCCTCGGCCACCGCCTCGACGGCGTCCTCGGCCTCCTTGCGCAGGGCCAGGGCGGGCGGCAGCACGGAGACGCCCTCGCGGTGCAGCTTCTGCCGGACCCACCACAGGTCGTCGTAGGGGGCGGTGTCGTCGGGAAGCGGCTTGCCGAAGCCGGACAGGTTCCGGAAGTCGCCGCGTTCCTCCGCCTCGCGGATCTGCTTCTCCACGAATGACTCGAAGCTGACGCCGGGTGGTTTGCGCTCGGTCATGTGTCCAGCCTACCGAAGGGGCGAAGCCGTACGGCGGGCTCAGCGCCCGTCCCTCCCGGCCCGCCCGTCCCTCCCGGCCCGCCCGTCCGGTCCGGTTCTCCCGTCCGGTCCGGTCCTCCCGTCCGGTCCCGTCCTCCCGTCCGGTCCGGCCCCGGCGTCGCACGTGGCGCGGTACGGAACGTCGGGGATGCGGTCGTGCCACTGGTCGCGCGGCAGCGGGCCGCCGGCGCGTGCGCAGAGGGACCCGACGATCGACTCGGGCCGGAGGTCGTGCGCCCGGACCGGCGTGTGCTCGCCCAGCCGCCACAGGGTCAGGCCGTCGTCGCCGAAGGCGAGGGCGCGGACCGGATCACCGGCCGCCGGCAGGCTGCCGCCGAGGGGTTTGAGGGTCTCGACGTCCCACAGCCGCACCTGGCCGAGCGCGTCTCCGGTGGCCAGCGTGCTCCCGTCGGCGGAGAAGGCCATGGCCCGCACGGTCGCGGAACTGCCCGGCGGGACCACGCCCCGTTCCGGCGAGAGGACTCCGAGGACGTGGTCACCGCGGCGGTTGCGCACCGTCACCCGTCCGGTGGCGTCGGCCACCGCGAGGAATCTGCCGTCGCGGCTGAACGCAAGCTCTGTGATGCCGTGTTCGTTCAGCATGGCGACGGGCTCGAAGGAGGGCAGGCTCCGCACGGAGCCGTCCCCGAGCACGGCCAGGACACCGGCGGGATCGATCCCGACCGGACCGATCTCCGTCCCGGACACGCGGTTCGTGCGCGAGGACAGCTCCCACAGGCCCCCGCCGTCCGCTTCGGTGGTGGCGTACACGCGCAGCTGCCCCGCCCGTCGGTCCGGCACGAGGTCCGGCACCCGCCCGACCTGTCCGGGCACGGTGAGCTCGGCGACGGGACGGCGTTCGGCCAGGTCCCAGACGTGCACGGTGCGTCCGTCCTCGTCGCCGAAAGTGAGCGTGTAGGCGAAGAGCCGGCCGTCCGGGCTGAACCCGCCCGTCACGGCAGCCGGCTCCCGCCCGCCCAGACCCAGGGCGGGCAGCGAGGCCAGCGGGGTCCCCGTCCGGAGGTCGCACAGGGCCAGTTCGATCCTGCCCCCGGCCCGCTTCCCCCGGATGACGTGCCGACCGTCGGGAACGAGGTGGTCCAGGTCGCCCGGGACCGGGGCCCAGGACGCCTCCAGGACCGGGCCGAGGTCGATGGAGTACACCGTGACGCCGTCGGCACCCAGGTAGCGGAGCGAGCGGCCCTCCTCGTCCACCGCAAGGCCGGTGGGGTTCTCGTTCGGGAGTTCCCCCGTGTACACCGGCTGTTCCGACAGGCCCGTGCCGTCGGGGTGGACGACGTCGGTGCGCCACACCGCCACCGCGCCGTTGCGGACCGCGGCGATGAAGCGGGAGCCGCTGCTGAACACCAGCCCGGTCACCCCCTGTTCGGTGGACGCCATGCTGACGCGGCCGGCTTCCAGGTCGATGAGCACGATTCCGGAGTCGAGCCGGGCCGAAAGCTTCCTGCCGTCGGGACTGAAGGCCAACCGGTCCTCCCCGCACGCCTGCGGTCCCTCGTCCCACCGCTGGTAGGGATGGCCCCAGGGGAGTTTCCGCCGGTCGGCCACGGACCAGACCTCGATCCGGCCGTCCCGTCCGCACAGCGCGATCCGGCTCCCGTCCGGGCTGACGGCCGCCGCGCGCGCGTCGGAACGGCCCTGCGCCGTGAACACCCGCTGCCCGCTCACGGTGTCCCACAACTCGGCGTTGCCGTCGAGGTTCCACACCAGCCACCGGCCGTCCGCTCCCCAGCCGACGCTGTCGAAGTTCATGCCCCCGGGGCCCGGACGCAGCGTGCGCTTCTCGCCCGTGATCACGTCCCACACCCGCGCCGTACCCGGCACCTCCGACTCGTCGGGGCGGATCTCGCCGTCGTCGGCGACGACGGCGCGCCGCCCGTCCGGGCTCACCCGCAGCCAGGCCGACGGGGCGCTGACCGTTCCGTCGGGGTTGCGGGGCGGCGCCCCGGGCGCCCCCGGCAGTGCGTGGGAGGCCGTGCGGCGGCCGGTGTCGACGTCCCACCGCTCCAGGATGTTGCCCTTCTGCAGGGTGAGCGTCCGCCCGTCCCGGCCGAGCGTGGCGCCGTACCCCCGGGTGCCGCCCCGCACGGGGGTGAACCGCACCCGGGGCCGGGGTTCCAGCGAACCCAGCAGAGCGGCCCTGGTCTCGGTCGTCCGCGCCAGCTCCCACGCGGCGACGCTCAGCCGGTCGGCGGTGACGGGGTCGGTGTCGCGCAGGCTGTCGGCGAGGGCCGCGGCGCGCAGGGCGGCGCCGACCAGCCGCCGCTGGGCCTCGGCCCGGCTCTGCTGCCAGGCCACCGATCCCGCGAGGACGGCCAGTACGGCCAGCAGCGACACCACCGCCCGTACGGTCCGCCGGCCGCGCCGGGTGCGGTGCTCGGCGGCGGTGCTCGCGTCGAGGAATTCGGCTTCCAGGACGGTGAGTTCGGTACGCCGGGCGCCGCCCGTGGCGTAGGGGCGCAGCATGGCCAGGCGGGTGGCCGGGGCGAGTACGCCGGGGTCGCGGCCCAGGGTGTCCCAGGCATCCGCCGCCTCGGTCAGCCAGCGGTGCAGACGGAGCTGCTCCCGGTCCTCCTCGATCCACGCGCGCAGCCGCGGCCAGGCGGTGATGAGGGCCTCGTGGGCGAGCTCCACGGTGTCGCCGTCGAGGGCGATCAGCCGGGCGCGGGCCAGGAGTTCGAGGACGGCCGCGGCGTCGTGGCCCGTGCCGATGGCTTCGAGTTCCGGTCTTCGGGTGGGGCGGCGGGTGTCCGGGGCCCCGTCGCCGGGGGCGATCAACCGGAGCATGATCCGCCGCGCGGTCGCGGCCTGGTCCGGGTCCAGTTGCCCGTACGCGGCCTCGGCGGTCTGGGCGATGGCTCCGCGGATGCCGCCGGCCCGCTCGTACGCCTCCAGGGTGAGGGCACGGCCGCGGCGCCGCCGCCAGGTCTCCAGCAGCACGTGGGAGAGCAGGGGCAGGCCACTGGCCTGGGCCGACACCTCCTCCAGGAGGGTGGTGGTCAGGGCCCGCTCGACGGTGAGGCCGTGGGCCGCCGCCGGCCGGGTGATCGCCTGGCGGAGTTCGGCGGACGTCATGCGGGCGACCGGCAGGCTCGCGGTGCGGACGGCGGCGGCGAGGCCCGGGTGCTCCAGGCAGCGGGCGTAGAAGTCGGCCCGGATGCCGAGCACCACCCGCAGTCGGCTGCCGGGATCGTCGGCCGCGAGGAGCGCGGCGATGAACGCCGCGCGGTCGGCCGCGTCGTGGCCGAGGGTGAAGACCTCCTCGAACTGGTCCACGACGAGCCACGTTTCGCCGTCCCCGGCCGCCGGGCGGAGGATTCCGGCGGGCCCGGCCGGCAGCCGCCGGCCCGGGGTGAGCAGGCGGATCGCCGCCGGCGGTTCGGGGAGTTCCGGGAGCCGGGGCACCAGGCCGGCGCGCAGCAGCGATGACTTGCCGCTTCCGGAAGGGCCGAACACGGTGGTGATCCGGTGCGCGGCGACGAGCGACACGAGGTCGTCGACGAGCCGTTCCCGGCCGAAGAACAGCTGCCGGTCGACGGGTTCGAAGCGGGCCAGTCCCCGGTACGGGGAGGCTTCGCCGTCATCCGCGTCGTGCAGGGCGAGCCGCTCGACGGCATCGAGCCAGCGGCCCTCCCAGTCGGCGGGGTCGCCGCCGCACGCGGCGACGTAGGACAGGACGACGGGGAGGGTGGGGAGCTGGTCGCCGGCCGCGGCCCGGGACAGGGTGGCGACCGAGTACGGGCCACGGCGGGCCATGGCGGCGTACGTCGGTCCGCCCGCCTCCCGACGCAGCTTGCGCAGCGCCACGGCGAACTCCGCGACCGGCCCTGCCAGAGGGTCCAGCGGCTTTTCCTGACGCCCCACCCGATGCCCCCCGTGTGGTCGTTGTCGATCACGATCAAGCCGAACCCAACCGGTCCGGGCGGGAGGGTGACAAGGAGGTTTCACGCCGACCCGGCCGGAGGGCGGAGCGTCGGCGGCGGATTGTTTCGTGCGCTGACCTGGGCTGCGCAACAACGGGGCGGCGCCCGAAGCTGGTTGTGCGCCGGACAGCTGCCGGGGCGGGCCGTCGTCAACGGGGGTACGGCCCGCCCCGGCGGCGCCCGGCTGCGCCGTGTCGCCGGCGCCGTGCACCGGGCGTCGCACACCGGGCGGACCGGCGGCCGGGCGTACCGGTCAGCGCATGGTCGCGGCCTGCCGGTCAGAGCCTGTCGGTCAAGGCGTGCCGGTCAGGGCGTGCCCGGCAGGGCCTGGCCGCCGATGCCGGATGCTCCGTCGAGCTGGCCCCGCCACCAGGACTCGGCGGCGGGCCGGTCCATCGCGGTCCATTCCGGGGTCCGCTCCACCTGGGCCCGGCCGAGGCGGCGGGCCAGGGCGACCAGTTCGCGGCCCACCGGGCCCCGTGCCGCCTGGTAGGCGTGCGTCAGGTGCTCCCAGGAGGCGGCGTTGCGCCAGGCGGCCTCGAAGGCGGTCGCGTCCTGCATGGCCTTGGCCGCGCCGCTGGTGTTGTGCGGGCGCACCACGGTGGCGGCGTCCCCGGCCAGCAGGAGGCGGCCGGCGCCGGTACGCGTCACCTCCAGGTCGTAGATGGGCTGGACGAAGGTGTCCGCGGGGGCGGTCAGTCCGAGCACCCGCGCCCAGTACGGCGGGAACTCGCGGGCGAGCAACAGGGCCAGGTGGTCGGAGAGTTCGGCCGTGAGGGCGCCCGGCGGGAAGCTGGTGGGGTCGTCGAAGCGCAGGGTGCCGTCCTGCGGGGGCACGGCGTAGAGGACCCAGTTGACCCGGGTGCCGTCCGGGCCCGGGATCCGGTAGATGACGCAACTCCCGCCGGGCCAGCCGACGGTCATGGCCGCGTCGGACGGCCAGGGGTCCTCGCCGATGCCGTCCAGCGCGCGGGCGTCGAAGTTGCCGCGCCAGCAGACGTAGCCGGCGTAGTGCGGACGGGAACCGGGGCTGAGGGCCTCACGGACCACCGAGCGGTAGCCGTCGGCGCCGACGACCAGGTCGTAGTGCTCGACGGAGTCGCCGGCCAGGGTGACCGCCGCGCGGCCGTTCGGGGTGGCGGACGGGGTGCCGCCCGGGGCGGCGTCCTGGGCGGATCCCGGGCCGGGCAGCGGGGCGGGCGGTGGGGCGGACACGCCCGTGACCGCCGTGCCCTGCCGGTAGACCACGGAGGCCGGGGTCGCTTCGCGCAGCCCCTGCCAGAGCAGGCCCCAGTGGTAGGAGTGGAAGGGGAACGGCTGCTCCCAGAACAGCCGTCCGGCCGCGTCGCCACCGTCGCGGACCACCCAGCGGCGCCGGGTCAGGCGGTGTGCGGCGATGCCCGGGGGCAGGGTGCCGACGGCGGCGAGCTCGGCGGCCCGGTCGTTGTGGATGCACAGCCCCACCCCGCGGTCCGCCAGCCGTCCGCCGGTGCGCTCGATGACCACGACCTCGTCCGCGCCGGCGCGCGCCGCGGCCGAGGCGAACGCACAGCCCGCGATGCTCCCGCCGACCACCGCGACCGTTCCGCCCCGCATCGCCACGTCGTGTCTCCGTCCCGAAGTGCCCATGGCACAGGAAGGGCCGTGGGTGCCGGAAGTACCGGTGAGAGCCAGAGCTGCCCGAGCTGTCACCGGTGCCCGGAGTGCCGGACGTATCCGGGTCACCGTGGGCCGTTGCGCCGGGACCATTGTCGGCGGCGGCGCACCGGGTACGCGCGGGGCGGGCGGAAGATGGCGCCCGGATGGGCCGTAAGAGGCCGGGAATTGACGGTGCTTCCGCCTTACGGGTGAGCGGCGGGGAGGTCCAGGGTGAATGCCGCGCCGCCCTCGGGTCCGCGGCCGAGCACGGTGAGGGTGCCGCCGAGCCGGGTCGCGAGGCGGTGGGCGATGGCGAGGCCGAGTCCACTGCCGCCCGGGCGCTCGCCGCGGTAGCGGTCGTGCAGCGCGCCCCGTTCGAAGGCGACCTCGACGTCCTCCCCGGTGAGCCCCGGGCCGCCGTCGCGGACCTGGAGGCGCGCGCCGCCGCCTGCGGGCGGGGCGGCGAGGGCCAGGACGACGGGCCGGCCCGCGGGGGTGACCCGTAGCGCGTTCTCCAGCAGGCAGTCGAGCAGCTGGCGAACCCGGAAGGAGTCGGTACGGACGACGACCGGAGTTCCGGATTCTGTTTCTTCCAGGCGGAACTCGACTCCGTGACGGGCGCAGCGTTCCCGCCAGGACGCGGCCGCCCGGGTGACGAGGTCCGACAGGTCGGTGTCGGTGGGGGTGATACGGAAGTCCCCGGAGTCCGCCTCCAGCCGGGCCAGGTCCAGGAGGTCGCGGAGGAAACCGTCCAGCCGCTGCGCCTCGGCGCCCAGTACGCCGCCGATCTCGGGGACGCGCTCGGCCGGGATCACGCCGTCGGCCAGGGCTTCGGCGTAACCGCGCAGGGTGGTCAACGGGGTGCGGATCTCGTGCGAGACCGACAGCAGGAAGTCCCGGCGGCGGCCTTCGGCCCGGGTGAGTTCCCGGTCCAGGACGGCCAGGGCCCGGGTCACCTCGGCCACTTCCAGGGGGCCGGGTCCTGCCGATGGGTCAGGTCCCGCGCCTTGCCCCGCCGGGCCGCCCGCACCGGACACGCCGGACTGACCGGACTCACCGGACTCACCGGAGCCTCCCGGCCCGCCGGACCCGTCCGGCCGGCCGGACTCCGTGATCCCCCGCTCGCCGGCCGCGAGGCGGCCCGCCAGAACGGCCGCGCGGGTCAGCGGGCGGGCGATGCGGCGTGCGAGGAGCAGCCCGGCGAGGCCCGCCCCGAGCAGTCCGGCGCACAGCGGCAGGACCAGGTTGCGCCGGATCCGGGCGGCCGCCTCGTCCACCTCGGCGGTGGATTTGGTGAGGATGACTCCGCCCGCCAGGTGGGCCCGGCCCTCGATGATGACCTCCCGTCCGTTCAGCGTCCCCGTCGCGGACAGGGGCTTGCGGGCGAGCAGCAGGTCGCGCTGGGCGTTCGAGACGGCCGGGGCGGCCGGGCCGCGGAGGGTGCCGGAGGGTTCGAGCACCGCCGGCTCGACCCCGTTGGCCCCGGCGATCAGCTGCTCGCCCTCGACGAGCACCGCCGAGAGTCTCGGGATCCGGCTGAGCACGGTCGCCTGGCGGCCCAGTCTGTCCCGCTCCTGGGCCTCCGCGTTGCCGCGGGCCGTGTACCAGGCGGTGACCCCGCTGAGCAGGACGGCGACGAGCGCGACGAAGGCCCCGAACAGGACGAGTTCGCGGGCGAGCGTGCGGCGGCGACGGCGGGCGACGGCACGAGAGCGGGGGCGGAGGCGGGGGGCCATGCACTCATTCCCCGTCGTCGGTCGCGCTGTAGCCCACGCCGCGCACCGTACGGATCGGGCTGGCGCTGCCGAGCTTGGCGCGGATCTGGGAGACGAACACGTCCACCACCCGCGGGTCGCGGTGCGCCGAGTCGCCCCACACCTGGTCCAGCAGCTGCAGGCGGGTGAACACCTGGCCGCGGTGCTGGAGCAGATGGCTGAGCAGGTCCAGTTCCAGCGCGGTGAACTCCACCGGTACGCCGTCCACCTGGACCGTGCGCCGCCCGGGGTCGACCCGCAGCGGGCCCCGGGTGTGTACGGCGGGGGTGCCCCGGGCCGGGCCTGCCGCGCGCCGCAGCACCGCGTTGACCCGGGCCACCAGCTCGCCCGGTGAGAACGGTTTCGTCAGGTAGTCGTCGGCGCCCAGTTCCAGTCCCAGGATCCGGTCCGCCTCCTCGCCCCGGGCGGTCACCAGCAGCACCGGCGTCCAGTCGCCCCGTTCGCGCAGCCGCCGGCAGAACGTGATCCCGTCCATGCCGGGCAGTCCTACGTCGAGCACGACCGCGCCCGGCGCGAGCCTCCGCACCGCGTCGAACCCGGCGGGTCCGTCTCCGGCCACCTCGGTGCGGTAGCCGTCCCGCTCCAGGTAGAGCTGTTGCAGGGCGGCGATGTTCCGGTCGTCCTCGACGATCAGGACGAGTCCCTTGCGGGGGTTCACGACGGCCGGCTCATGGGGATCACGACGGCTCCGGGGAAGGTGCGCGCGGTACGGAGCCGCGGGGCGGGCTGGATGCGGTCACATGCTAGCCAGCGCGGAGGGGCGTACGGCCGATCGCGGCACGGCGCCGGTGGAGCCTTACGGAGCCCTAACAATCCGCTCATGATCCGCTGGCATTCGGCACCGAGGATCAGGACGAGCACGAGCGGGCCGGCCGCCCGCCACGTGCGGCGTCCCGTCGCCTCCTCCCGCAAGGACCTTCCCCGATGACACGAAGTGACCAGGCCGACCAGACCGACCGGGCCGACCAGACCGATGGGGCCGACCAGACCGATGGGGCTGATCAGGCCGGCCTGTCCGACCTCGCCGACCTGTCTGATCCCGCCGACCGGGCCGACCAGACCGGCCGGGGCGATCGGGTTCCCCGTCCGCGCCCCCGATCCCGCCCCGGGTTGCTGTTCCGCACCGGGCGCGGCTGTGCCCGGCGGCCCTGGCTGGTGATCGCCGTATGGCTGCTCGTCCTGCTGACCGCCGTCGGCGCGGACCGGGCCTGGGGCGGGACGTACGAGGACGACTTCACCCTGCCCGGCACCTCCGTGCAGACCGGTGCCGACCTGCTCGAAGCCCACGGGGGTCCGGCGGCCCGGGGCGTCCCCGCGCAGATCGTCCTCTCGGCCGCCCCGGGCGGTCAGGGACCGCAGGCCGGTCTCGGCGCGCACCGCACGGCGATCGAGTCGGCGCGGGCCGGGCTCGCGGCGCTGCCCGGGGTGATCTCGGTCGCGGATCCGACGGCCACGCCCGGGGCCGTCACGGGGGACGGACGCACCGGCTGCTTCACCGTCCGGTTCGCGTCGGATCCCGCCCGGTTCGAGAAGTCGTACGTCGGCCTGGTCGACGAGGCGGTGGCACCGCTGCGCGCCGACGGGGTCGGTGTCGAGTACGGCGGCCCGCTGGGCAAGCTGGCCCGGTCGGGCGGCGCCGACCGGGCGTCCGAGGCCATCGGCATCGCCACGGCCGTGCTGGTCCTGCTGATCGGGTTCGGCAGTGTGGCCGCGGCCGCGTTCCCCCTGCTCAGCGCGGTGATCGGGCTGCTGGCGGGACTCGCCGCCCTCGGGCTGGTCGCGGCACAGGTCGGCCTCGCCGCCGTCTCCCCCACCCTGGCCGTGATGATGGGCCTGGGGGTGGGGCTGGACTACTCGCTGTTCCTGGTGACCCGGCACCGCCGGCTGCTGCGGGACGGCGCGGCCCCGGCGGAGGCGGCGGGCCGTGCCGTGGCGACCAGCGGCCGGGCCGTGCTCGTCGCGGCGATGACCGTGACGGTCGCGCTGGCCGGGCTGTTCGCGTCCGGTGTGGGATTCATCGGCATGCTGGGGGTCGCCGCCGCCACGACCGTGCTGACCGGCGCCCTGGCCGCGCTCACCCTGACGCCCGCGCTGCTGGGCCTGGCGGGCCGGCGCATCGACCGGTTCCGCGTCCGCCGGCCGGTCGACGAGCCCGACGGGGCCGCAGACGTGTGGCACCGCTGGGCGGCGACGGTGGGCCGCCGCCCGTGGACCGCGCTGGTGGCGGGTGCGCTGCTGCTCGGCGTGCTCGCCGTACCGGCCGCGTCGATGCACCTCGGCCATGTGGACGCGGGCGCGGCACCTGCCGGCTCCACCGAGCGCCGGGCCTACGACCTGGTCTCCGACGGGTTCGGGCCGGGGGCGAACGGGCCGCTCACGGTCGTGGTCACCCTCGACAAGGACGGGACGACCGCGCAGCGGCGGACGGAGATCGCCCGGGGCCTGCACGACGCGCTCGCGCGCACGCCGGGCGTGGCCTCGGCGACCGTACCCGCGCCGACCCCGGACGGGACGCTGCTGGTGGCGACGGTGGTACCGGCCGGTGCCCCGCAGGACCGGGCCACGGCGGACCTGGTCCACCGGCTGACGGACCGTACGCTGCCCGACACCCTCGGCCCGTACGGGGCCACCGGATACCTGACCGGGCAGGTCGCGGCGCAGCAGACCTTCCGGGACGTGCTGGCGGAGCGGCTGCCGCTGGTCGTGGGGCTGGTGGTGGCGGCCGCGTTCGCGCTGCTGCTGATCGTGTTCCGCAGCCCGGTGGTCGCGCTGAAGGCGGGACTGCTGAACCTGCTGTCGATCGGCGCCTCGTTCGGCGTGGTGGTGGCGGTGTTCCAGTGGGGCTGGGGCGGCTCGCTGCTCGGCGTGGACGGGCCGGTGCCGGTGGAGTCGTACGTACCGATGATGATGTTCGCGATCGTCTTCGGGCTCTCCATGGACTACGAGGTGTTCCTGCTGTCGCGGATCCGGGAGCACTGGCTGGCCGGGCACGGGGACCAGGAGAGCGTCGCGGCCGGGCTGGCGTCCACGGCCCGGGTCATCACCTGTGCCGCGATCGTCATGACCAGCGTGTTCCTGGCGTTCCTGCTGGCGGAGGACCCGGTGGTGAAGATGCTGGCACTGGGCCTCGGGGTGAGCGTGGTGCTGGACGCCACGGTGGTCCGGCTGCTGCTGGTGCCCGCGACGATGCACCTGATGGGCCGGGCCAACTGGTGGATCCCCGCGTGGCTGGACCGGCTGCTGCCGCACTTCGACCCGGAAGGCGGGGACGGAGACGTCCACGGAGAGATCGGCGCGGAGTCGGGGGTACGGGCATGACCACGGACGCACGAACGACGGGGCGGACGCGCACGACCGCGCCCCGGACCGGTGCGGGGAGCGGTGCCGGGCGGACGACCGACGCGGCCCGCGCACGACGCCGCAGGAACCTCGTGACGGTCGTGGCGTGCGGCACCGCGGCCGCGGTGCTGCTCGCCGGCTGTGCCGAGTACGCCGCGGAGCTGATGGTCGAGGACCGGATAGCGGACGCACTCCGACCCCGGCTGGGGGCGACCGAGGTGGATGCGGCCGGGTCGGGGCTGCTGGCGGTGGCCCGGGGCCGGGTCGGCACGGCACGGGTCAGCGGGGACGAGGCTCAAGTCGGCCGGATCTCCGGGGCGTCCGTACGGCTGACCCTGACCGGCATCGCCACGGGCGAGGACGGCCGCGGTGGCACCGTCGACTCGGTGGAGGGCCGGATCACCGTCCCGGTGGACGCGGTGCGGGCTTCACTGTCGGCGGGCGGTGGCGGACTGCCGGTGAGTGCGGTGTCCACGGACCCGGCCTCCGGTACGGTCCGGCTCGACGTCGGTCCGGGCGGCGCGGCGACCGTACGGCTGCGGCCCGAACTGCGCCATGGACGGCTGTCGTTCACGGTCGTGGAGGCCACGCTGCTGGGCCGCCCGGCCCCGGAGCGCCTCGTCTCGGCGGTCCGGGAGGGCCTGGCCGACCGTCAGGAGCGGTCGGCACCGGACGCCGACGCCGCCCTCCCCGGTATGACGGCGGAGTCCGTCCACGTCACGGACGGGGGCCTCGACATCGAGGTCCGCGGCCGGAACGTCCGCCTCGGCGGCCAAGTCCCCCGGGGCTGACCCCGGGTCCGGCTGCTCGGCCACCGGCCGCCGGGGGGCGGCTGGTGGCCGAGTTCACCGCGGATGCGCCGGATGCATGGGATGCACAGAGTTCACTCCTCCCGCCGCTTCAGGTGGGCCTTGGCGTCCTCGTACGTTCCCTCCCCGGGGGCGGTGGCGGGGGCGTAGGACAGGTTCAGCACTCCGGTCCGGAACGTGTCGGAGGAGATGAGCTCCAGCGGAAGCGGCAACGGCGCCTCGTCGAAGAGCCGCGTCCCGCTGCGGACCGCGACGGGATGGACGAACAGGTTCAGTTCGTCCAGGAGCCCTGCGGCCAGCAGTTGCCGGACCACGGAGACCGAACCGCTGATCCACACGGGCGAGCCCGACTCGTTCCTGAGGGCGGCGACCCCGTCGGCGAGCTCCCCGGCGAGCTGCTCCGAGTTGCGCCAGGTGAAGGTCTGGCGGCTGCGGGAGGCCACGATCTTGCGGGCGTCCCCGAGCAGTTTGGCGAACGGGGCGTCCTCGCCGCCGGCCGCCTCCCGGCCGGGCCAGGCTCCGGCGAAGCTGTCGTAGGTCCGGCGGCCGAGCAGCAGGGTGTCGGCGCGGCCGAGCGTGGCGTCGACGGCCGCGCCCATCTCGTCGTTGAAGTAGGGGAAGTGCCACTGGTCGGGTGCCTCGACGACACCGTCGAGCGAAATGAACAGCTGCGCCTTGATCTTCCTCATGCCGGCTCCCGAAGTGCGGTCGTGCGGATGCGGACTCATCCAAGGGGACGGTGCGCCGACGAGTCGAGCGCGCCGCGCAGACGCTCGCAGACCACCGTCACCTCCGCCTCGGCCGGACGGCGGTCGGCGCGGAACATGGCCATCTGCAGCGCCGGGCCGAAGGCATCGTGTTCGGCGAGGTCCTCGGCGCGGGCGGGTTGCACCACGAAGTGGATGTGGCCGGGCACCGCCCCCGCGTGCGACCAGAGGCAGACGTACACCTGCTCGGGATCCGTCACGGCGGTCACGGCGTCGCTGACCCGCTGCAGCAGCGGACCGAGTTCGGCGGACTCGTCGGCGGTGAGCGCGGCGACGTGCACGACGTGGCGGAGGGGTTTGACCACCACCGTGCCGAGGCCCAGCGGGCCGACGCAGTGTTCCACCACCCAGTGGGGGGTGCGGTGGATCGCGCCGCCCGGCAGGGGCGCCGTCCCCGCCGTCAGATCGCAGGCGAGGCAGCTGCTGCCGGCTCCCGTGGAGTCCGTGCAAGTGTCGGCGTTGGTGTTGGTGTTGTCCGTGGTGCTCTTCGGCATGCGGTCTCCCGTGCCCGGTCGGTTGTCGGACCGTCATCTTGCCGCGATGCGGCCCGCGTGGCTGCGGGACGGGCGCGGGTCGTCCATGACGAAGCCGCTGCGCGGGCGGGTGGGGATGCGGTGCAGCGGGATCGACAGGTCCTGTTGGGGAACGCCGAAGTCCAGGTGGGCCAGGGTCTGCGCGATCGCGGTGAGCAGGGCGAGGGTGATGTCCTCGCCGGGGCAGCGGTGTCCGGTACGGGCGTCACCGGCGCCCTGGGGGATGAGCGCGGCCGGGTCGGGCTCGTGGCCGAGGAAGCGCCCGGGGTCGAAACGGTTCGGCCGCTCCCACAGTTCCGGGTCGTGGTGGTGCCCGTACACGTCGAGCAGCACCAGGCTCTCCGCCGGGATGTCGACGTCGCCGAACCGCAGGTCACGCGCGGCGAGTCCGCCGACGAACGGCACGAAGGGGTAGAAGCGCCGGAGTTCATGGGCGAAGGCCCGCGCGTACGGGAAGCCGGCGGTGCGGAGCCGGTCCCGCTGTGCGGGATCGCGGTGCAGGGCGTGGGCGGCGAAGGCGGTGTACCAGGCGAGGGCGACCGTGGGCCGGACGATGTTGAGGAGTTCGACGGCGGCGGTGTGCGGGGGCAGGAGCGTGCCGTCCGCTTCGCGGTGGCGGGCGACCGCCGCCAGGGCGGACCGGTCGACTCCGTGGTGGCGGGAGGGCGCGAAGGGGCCGTCGGCGTGCGGCCCGGCTCCGCGGACGTCGAGAACGGCGCGGGCGAGGGCTTCCTCCTGGCGCCGCCGGGCATGGCGGGCCCGCCAGTGGCGGGACCCGGGGGTGGCGAAGCCGTCGACCATGGCGATGCAGTCCTCGGCGATCTCGCGTGCCGCGTCGTCCGGAACGGGCAGGCCGACCCAGTCGCAGACGGCCCGCGCGAGTACGGTGCCGACCTCGTCGAACAGGACCACCCGGCGCCCGGCCCAGCCCGGTACGGCGTCGGCCCAGGCCGCCTCGAAGCGGCCGGTGAGCGCGGCGACGCCCTCCGCGGACATCAGCAGGGAGGCGAAGAGCCGCTTGCGCGCCCGGTGCTCGGATCCGTCCAGGCCGTGGACGGCACCGCGGCCGAAGAGCGTGTCGAGGACCGGGCCCGGGAGCGCTCCCCGGCGCAGGACGTGCTGTTCGTCGTAGAAGAAGCGCACCGCCTCCCGGCCGTGGATCAGGACGGCCGGCCGGCCCGTCAGGCGGGTGCGGACCGCGTCGGTGCCCGCGCGCCGCAGCAGCCCGGGAGCCCAGGTGTAGCCCTCGGCCAGCAGGAACACCGTGCTGTCGACCTTGGTCCGGTGCATGGGCGGCGCCTACCCGCCGACCGCCCGCGCACACCCGGGGCGGGGTGTCAGCATCCGGCCGCCCGGTCACCCTGGGTGGTGATCGCAGCGCGCCCGCCGCCCGGCGGGCTCACGGGTGCGGCAGAGTGTCCGCATGCGCCGCCGACCTGCTCTCTTCCTGCTGCTCTCCGCCCTGTTGGCCGTTTCGGGGTGCGTTTCCGTGTCCGGCACCGGCGCCGGCGGCGACGGAAACGGAGCTCCCCGGGACGGCAGACCGCCCGCGGCCCGGCCCGTGCCGGGTACGGGCCAGGGCGGACGGGGGTCCTTGCCGTCGGCGCCGCTGCCGGGGGCGGGGCCGGAGGCGGAGTCCGTCGGCGTGGCGGGTCCGCACGGGGACGGCGCGGCCTCCTCCGGTGCCGGGCCCGGTACGGAAGCACAGGGGGAGCATGCCCGTCCCACGCCCCGGAAGGGTGGTTCCCACCTGCCTGCGGCGGCGGATGCCGGACGGCACGAGCACCGGCACGCGCACCCGCCGCGGTCGAAGCCGAAGCGGGGGGCGTGGGACGGCGGAACGGTCCAGGGCAACAGCAAGCACAAGGGCAAGACCAAGGCCAAGGCCAAGGCCAAACCCAGGACCCAGATCAAGGCCAAGGCCAAGACCAGGTCCGGGCCGAAGCCGCACGCGCCGTCGCCCGGCCACATCGACATGGCCGGGCTGTGCCGCTCCTCCCAGGGGGTGACCGACCCGGCGATCACCCGGCTCTGCCACGGCACGTTCGGCGGCAGGTAGGCGGACGTGCCGCGCGGCGGGGTCAGTCCTCCACGCCGCCCGGTTCCTCCGGCCCGCCCGGTTCCGCCGCCTTCCCGGCCTCGGCCTCCCCGGCGTCCGCGGCCTCCGCGCGCGTACGGGCCCGTGCGGCCGCCCGCGACGCCTCGTCGTGGCGGGTGGCGGCTTCGGTGTGCGCCGCGCGGGCCGCGTCCAGGCGGCCGGTCGCCGCGCGCAGCTCCCGCTCGGCCTCCGCGACCGCATCGCGGGTGCTGCGCAGCCGGTCTGCCCGGGCTGCCAGCTCGGATTCCAGCCTTTCCGCCTCCGCCCGGGTCCGGGCCTGCTCCTGCTGTGCCTCCCGCAGCCGCCTCAGCTGCGCCTTCCGCTGCTCCGTCCGCCGCTTCTTCTGCTGCTCCCGCTCCCACTCCTGCTTCTCCCGGTCCTGACGGTCTGCTGCCGGTGTCCTGGGCGCCGACGCCGACGCCGGCTCCGGCGGGGACGGTACGGCTCCCGGCTCCGGTTCGAGCCCTTCGAAGCCCACTGCCGCCACGGGCCGTTTCGCCAGCCGGCCGGCTGCCCATTCCGCGGCGACGGACTCGTCGGCGAGGACCGCGTGCAGGATCTGCTCCACCTCCTGCAGCACGGTCCCGCCGACCGCCTGGCCCGCCGCAGCCGCCAGCTCGCCGGCCGTCCGCGCCAGGGCAGCGATCACCCGGTGCCGGTCGTGCGACAGCTGCCGCAGCCGTACGCCGTCCAGGGTGCGGTGCGCGTCCCGGAGCGCCCCGCCCAGGGCGAGCAGCGCTTCCGTCTCGGCCGGCCGCTGCCGGGCGAGCAGTCCGGCCGCCCATGCAGCGGTCGAGGGCTTGCGCAGTCCCGCGATGCGCGCGGCGAGCTCCTTGTCGCCGGCCGTGCGGGCGCGGGCCGCGCGGGTGTTTCGGGCCGCCGTGAACTCCGCGGGCCGGAGCCCGTACAGCTCGTGCGCCACCGCCTCGAAATCCTTCTCCACGTCCACGTCCGCCACTGTCCCGCGTCCGCGGGCCGGGGGCGGGTCAGGACTCGCCCGCGAGCAGGCGGACCGCCATCTCGCGCATCTCCACCTTGCGGATCTTTCCGGTGACGGTCATCGGGAAGGCGTCGACCACATGGACGTAGCGCGGGATCTTGAAGTGGGCGAGCCGGCCGCCGCAGTAGGCGCGGACGGCGTCCGCGGTGAGGGGCTCCGCGCCGTCCCGCATGCGGAGCCAGGCCATCAGCTCCTCGCCGTACCTGTCGTCCGGGACGCCGATGACCTGGACGTCCAGGACGTCGGGGTGGCTGTGGAGGAACTCCTCGATCTCGCGCGGGTAGAGGTTCTCGCCGCCGCGGATCACCATGTCCTTGATGCGCCCGGTGATGCCCACGTATCCGTCCTCGTCCATCACCGCGAGGTCCCCGGTGTGCATCCAGCGGTCCTCGTCCACGGCTTCCGCGGTGAGTTCGGGCTGCTCCCAGTAGCCGAGCATGACCGAGTAGCCGCGGGTGCAGAGTTCGCCGGGTTCGCCCCGGGGCACCGTGCGCCCGGTCGCCGGGTCGACGACCTTGACCTCCAGGTGCGGGCCGACCCGGCCGACCGTGGAGACGCGGCGGTCGAGGGAGTCGCCGGAGCGGGTCTGGGTGGACACCGGCGAGGTCTCGGTCATGCCGTAGCAGATGGCCACTTCGGCCATGCCCATGCGGTCGATGACCTGGCGCATGACCTCCACCGGGCAGGGTGAGCCGGCCATGATGCCGGTGCGGAGGCTGCTCAGGTCGTGGCGGTCGAAGCCGGGCTCGGCGAGTTCGGCGATGAACATCGTGGGGACGCCGTAGAGCGAGGTGCACGCCTCCGCCTCCACGGCGGCCAGGGTGGCGGCCGGTTCGAAGGACGGTGCGGGGATCACCATCGCGGCGCCGTGGCTGGTGCAGGCCAAGGCCCCCATGACCATGCCGAAGCAGTGGTAGAAGGGGACGGGGATGCACACCCGGTCCTGCTCGGTGTAGTGGAGGAGCTCACCGACGAAGTAGCCGTTGTTCAGGATGTTGTGGTGCGAGAGCGTCGCGCCCTTGGGGAACCCCGTGGTGCCGCTGGTGTACTGGATGTTGATCGGATCGTCGGGGGTGAGCGTGGCCGCGACCCGGGCCAGGGCAGCCGGATCGGCGGTTCGGCCGCGGTCGAGGAGGTCCGTCCACAGCGGCCCGTCGAGCAGCACCGTGAACTCCAGCCCGGGGCAGTCCGGCCGGACCTCCCCGATCATCGCGGCGTAGTCGGAGGTCTTGAAGCGGTCCGCGGCCACCAGCAGGCGGACGCCCGCCTGGTTGAGTACGTACCGCAGCTCGTGGGAGCGGTAGGCCGGGTTGACGGTGACGAGGATCGCGCCGATCTTCGCCGTGGCGTACTGGACCAGGGTCCATTCGGCCCGGTTGGGTGCCCAGATGCCGACCCGGTCGCCCTTGCCGATGCCGAGGTCCAGCAGGCCGAGGGCGAGGGCGTCGACGTCCGCGGTGAATTCGGCGTACGTCCAGCGCCGTCCGGTGGCGGTCTCGACGAGGGCGTCGCGGCCGGGGAAGGCCGCCGCGGTGCGGTCGAGGTTGCCGCCGATGGTGTCGCCCAGCAGCGGGACCGTGGACGGACCCGATGCGTGGCTCGGTGCGGTGGGCACGACGTACCTCCTGGTCGGTCGGTCGGATTCCGAGCCCATGATCCACGCCGGGCGGGGCCCGGGCCAGACCCCGGCGGGGTGCTGTTGGCGGCTCCGTCCGCCGGGTGGCGCGGTCAGGGAGATCAACGATGCTGGTGTCATGGGTGCCGAACGGGCGGGGCGCACGGCGGGCGGCCCGCCCCGGCTGCCCGCGGCCTACGCCGCGGCGGGACGCCGCGCGGCGCGGTGCACGGTGGCCGCCGGCGGGGGGTTCTACCTGTTCCTGTACGGGTTGGACCAGCCGGTCGGCGCCACGTACGCGCTGTTCGGCGCGGTGTCGCTGGCCGGGCTGTCCCGGATCCCGGGGACCGGCCGGCAGCGCGCCCTGGTGGTGGCCCGGGTGCTGCCCGCGGCGTGGCTGCTGGTGGCGGCCGGCACCTTCCTGGCCGTACGGACCTGGACCGCCGTCGCCGGCATGCTGGTCATCGGCTTCGCGCTGGGCTTCGTCGCGGTGGGCGGTCCCCGCCCGGCGGGGGCTGCACCCGGCCTGCAGCTGCTGTACATCCTGCCCTCCTTCCCGCCGTACGCTCCCGACACCCTCGGGGAGCGGCTGACCGGGACCACCGTCGGGCTGCTGCTGCTGATCGCGGCCGAAGCCTTCCTGTTCCCCGATCCGCCGACCGTCCCCTACCGGGAACTCGCGGCCCGCGCGGCCGATACGGCCGCCCGCTGCGCCGCCGACCTGGCGGCGATCCCGTACGCCCTGGGCGGCGGTGCGGCGGCGGCCGCGACGGCGGCGGGCGAGGCCCTGCGCCCCACCCGTGTGCCGGAGGCCGACCGGCCGTCCGGACCGGGGGTGCGGGCCCGGGGGCTGACCCACACCGGGCTGGCGGCACGGACCCTGCTCAACCGGCTCACCCGGCTGCCGGCCAGGTCGCCCGGCGCACCGCCTGCCGACACACCGGCCGGCGCAGCGCCTTGTGACACACCGGCCGGCGCACTCGGCGGGGCACCGGTCATGGCGACGGGCCGCCGGCACTCCGGGATCGACCTGGAGGTCCTGCGTGCCGTCGAGCGGTCGGCGGCGGAGACCGCCGAGGTGCTGCGGCACGGATCCACGGCGGCCACCGCGCGGGCGGACCTGGCCCGCGTACGCGCGGAACTCTCGGCGGGCACGGCGGGACCCGGCGCCCCCGCGGCGCTGCGCCGGCACGCGGCCCTGCTGGAACTGGCGGACTCCGCGCTGGTCCTGTCGACCGCGGCCCGGCTGGGCGTACGGGGACGGGCGGCGGCCCCGGGCCCGCCCGTCGGACGGTTCTGGTACGCGCGGATGCGGGCGCCCCGGCTGTGGTGGCGGCGGGTGGCCGGGCACGCCGGGCGGCGGTCGGTCTTCTTCCAGAACGCCGTACGGATCAGCCTGGCGCTGGCGGCCGCCCGCGTGGTGGCGGGCGTGGACACCCTGCCGCACGGCTTCTGGGCGATGCTGGCCACGCTCACGCTGACCCGTACGACGGTGGGCGCGACGCGGACGACCGTCCGCCAGGCGCTGATCGGGACCTTCGTCGGAGCGGTGGCCGCGGCGGTGCTGCTCGCCCTGTTCGGGACCCACATCGACGTGTTCGCCATCGCGCTGCCGCCGCTGATGCTGGTCGCGTTCACCGTGGGGCCGGTGAAGGGGGTCGGCTGGGCACAGGGGCTGTTCACCGTGCTGATCTCCATGGTCTTCGCACAGCTGTCGCCGGTCACCTGGCAGCTGGCCGAGTTCCGGCTGCTGGACGTCCTGATCGGCAGCACGATCGGTTCGGTGTTCGCACTGCTGGCCTGGCCGCGAGGAGCACACCTGGAGGTGGCGCGGTCGGGCGCCGAGCTGATGCGGAGTGCCGCCGCCGTGGTGGTGATCACGACGGCCACCATCGTCACCGGGTCGGGGAAGCAGCGGCGGGACCCGCCCGGGCTGCGGTCGCTGCGGCACATGGTGATGCTGGCCGATTCGGCGTTCGCGCAGTACCAGAGCGAGCCCAGGCTGTTCCTCCACGCCACGGCGGGCGGGGCCGGACCGGACGGCGGGGAGCTGCGCCCGCTGGACTGGCAGGCCGCGCTGATGACCGGGCACCACGCGCTGTGGGGCGCGGACCGGCTGCTGCTGGCGCCACCGCCGACGGACCTGGCGCCGACCGCGCCACCGGCGGGGGCGGCCGGGGGCGGCGGAGGTACCGGCGACGGGGGTACGGCGGGTGCCTGGAGTGCCGGAGGCAGCGGGAGTGCCGGAGGTAGCGGGGGTGCCGGGAGTGCCGGAGATGCCGTGGAGCTCGCATCGGACGGCGGGTCGGCGGGTGGGAGCGCAGGCGGCCCGGAAGGGCTGCCGGACGTGTCCGCCCCCCTGCCACCCATGGCACCGGAGGCGGCCGCCGCGCTGACGGCCTTCTCGGACCGGGTCGCGGGGCGCATGCTGCTGATGTCGGCGGTCCTGGACCCCCTCGGCGACGCCCCGGACGCACTGGACGCACTGGTGCCGCGGCTGACTCCGGCGGCGGACGGCGGGGCCGGCGGCACGGCGGCCGAGACTGACGGCGCCGAGACTGACGGCGCGGAGGCTGACGGCGCGGAGGCGGGGGCTGACGGGCCGGGCAGGACGGACGGAACTCCGCCGGATCCCGCCGGTGCGCCCCGCCGCTACTACGCGGCGGTGTCCTGGCTGGCCGGACTGCAGGCGGACCTGGACCGGATCACGGCCGACCTGGCCGGACCGGGCGCCACGGCCACCGAAACCCGCCCGGACTCCGTCCACGGCTGACCCTCTCGGCCCGGCGTCGGCCCGGCGCAGGCCCGGCTCCGGTCCGGCTTCGGCGCCCGGCCCGGGCCCCGGCGCAGGCACGGATCCGTGCCTGCGCCGGTACGGCTCCGGCCGTCGCACGGGGGGAGCCTCGACCGGGTGACCGGGACCGACTGCCTCACGTGCGCAGGCCGCCGGTTCGCGCCGGGCACGCCAGGTACGCCGGGTGCGCCAGGTACGCCGGGCAGGCCGAGGCCCCAGGTACGCCGGTGCGCCGGGTACGCCGGACGCGCCGGGCACACCAGGTACGCCGGGCACGCCAGGCACACCGGGTACGCCAGACACACCGAGCACGCCGATGCGTCGGGGGCGCCGGGCACACCGGGTACGCCGGGTGCGCCGCCCGCACGCCGTCTCAGCCGTAAACCAGCGGACAGCCGTGCCGGATCGCGTGCCGGGCCGCCCGCAGGTACAGCGCCACGTGGAACGCGGTGTCCCGGTCCCTGCTCCACGGGCCGGGCCGGACGGCCGCCGCCCGTTCCGCCCCGCCGTCCAGGAACCACCCCGTGAGCCGGAGCGCGCCCGCTGCCCCCGGCACGGCTCCCGGCCCCGCGACTCCCCCGATCCCTCCGGGCCCCCCGTTCCCCCCGATCTCCGGCGGCAGGGCGATGGCCGAGGCCAGCCGCTCCGCGGCCCTCTGCACCTCGGGGGCGCCGGCGACCACGGCCTCGTCGTCGTACGAAGTCTCGAACGGCAGCCGTAGGGGCTCGGGCAGCGGCACCGGAACCAGCACCGTCCAGCCTCCGACCAGGTCCGCCTCCTCCCGGGTCAGCACCCTGCGGCAGAGGTCGCCGAAGCCCGCCATCCCCGCGACGGACTTCTCCTCGAACCGCTCCGGCGCACCGGCCGCCCGGAACGGCGCGAGGCCGCGCCGGACCAGGTCCGCGTCCAGCGCGGCCGCCACCTCCGCCCAGCCGCCCTCCCCGGGATCGGTCCAGTCCTCCCCGGCCACACTCGTGAGGTGGATGCCCATGACCGGTACGGTACGGGGCGGCACCGACAGCACCGGCGGCACCGACTCCGCTGTCGGACCCGGCCGTTAGGGTGACCGGACGGCCGGAGGAACCGGACCGGCGGGGGCTCCGGGGCGGAGCGGGCAGGGCGGGGCAGGGCATGAAGGTGACACGTCAGCAGCTCAACCGGGCCACGCTCGCCCGCCAGTTGCTGCTCCGCCGGGAGACGGTCGGGGCCGCCGAGGCGGTACGGCGCGTGGTCGCGCTGCAGGCACAACACCCCGCCTCGCCCTACCTGGCGCTGTGGAACCGGCTGGCAGGGTTCGATCCGGCCGAGCTCGACGCCGCCTTCTCCGATGGCACCGTCGTCAAGTCCACCCTGATGCGCATCACGCTGCACGCCGTACACGCCGACGACTACCGGGCGTTCCGCGAGGCCGTGCACCCCACGGTGCGGGCCGCCCGGCTCGGGGACCGCTTCACCGCCTCCGGGCTGACCGCGCAGGACGCCGACGCATTGGTACCCGAGCTGCTCGCCTTCGCCGATCGCCCGCGCACCAACGCGGAGTACGAGCAATGGCTCGGCCGACGTCTGGACCCGCCGCCCGGACCGGGGGCCTGGTGGGGACTGCGGCACCTGACCCCGCTGCTGCACGCACCCACCGGAGCACCGTGGTCCTTCGGGGAGCGCCCGTCGTACGTCGCTCCCCCGATGCCACCGGCGCTCGGGGACCCGGAGGTGTCGGACGCCTCGCTGCGGGCACTGGTGCTGCGCCATCTGGAGGGGTTCGGGCCTGCCTCGGTCGCCGACGTGGCGCAGTTCGCGCTGGTCGGGCGGGGCCGGGTGCGGAAGGCCCTGTCGGCCCTGGCCGAAGGGCCGGCACCGCTGGAACGGCTGGAAGGGCCCGACGGCGAGGAGCTGTTCGACGTCCCGGGCGCACCGCGGCCCGACGCGGACGTACCGGCACCGCCCCGGCTGATGGCGATGTGGGACAGCGTCCTGCTGGCCCACGCGGACCGGAGCCGGGTCCTCCCGGCCGGCTACCGCCCGCTGGTCATCCGCCGGAACGGGGACGTACTGCCGGCCCTGCTGGTCGACGGGTACGTGGCCGGGGTGTGGCGCCCGGCCGAGGGCGGGATCGAGGCGACCGCCTTCCACCGCCTGCCGGACGGGGTCTGGGAGGAACTGGCCGCCGAGGCGGCGCGGCTGACGGCCTTCCTGGCCGACCGCGAGCCGCGGGTGTACGGCCGCTACGACCACTGGCGGAGCAAGCCGCCGGCGCTCCCGGACGGCCACGAGGTCAGGCTGCTCCCCGGGCCCTGACACCGAAGCCGAAGCCGACACCGAAGCCGAAGCCGACGCCGACAGCGATGTCGACGCCCGCACCCACACCACGCCCACACCCGCGCACCGGCGCCCCGGCCGACGGCCCGCCGCGCGGGTCGGCCGCCGGCCGGGGTCACCGGACCCGCGCGCGCCCGGTCAGGAGGCCGGCTTGAGGGGCCTGGTCGTGCCGGGAAGGCAGGTGACCGCCGAGTTGAAGGTCTCGTTGACCCCCTTGGGGTTCTTCTTCCACAGCCACAGGTGCAGCCCGTAATGGACCGGCTGCCCGGGGAAGTTGCCGCGCAGCGGGCCCTTGAAGGGGACGCCGAACAGCGACGGCCGGTCGTCGTCCGTCGCCGGGTTCTGGTCGCGGTCGTAGACCACCCACTGCACCCCGACGAGGCGCTTGCCGCCGCGGCCGTCGTCCTCGTAGTACAGGGCGGCGGGCTTGGCCGGGTCCAGGGAGTTGTCGAGCGAGTGGTTGAAGTGCGGGTAGCCGAGCGAGCCGGTGCCGCCGGCCCGGTCGGTGACGCAGTACTTGTCCGGTACGTAGCCGGCCTTCACCGCGTTGGCGTGCAGCAGGTACGGGGCGGTCGCCCGGTACACGGTGGTGAGCTGGACGGCGGCGTTCGCGGCGTCGGTGCCGGCGCGGCCGGCCGCGGTGTCCGCCGCGGCCGGGGCCGCCGCGGCCGTCACGGCGAGCGCGGCGGCGGTGCTGAGGGTCAGGGCGAGATGACGGGCCATGCGCGGACTCCTTGGGGGCGGGCCGGCCAGACGAGCGGGAGACGGGCCTGGTACGAGCGGGGGCGGCCGGCTGCACGAGCAGCGGTTCCCCGTTCCGGCGGTGTTCCCACCCGCCCGCCCCGGACGGGTGACGGCCGGTCGGCCGACCCCCGGACGGGGTTCCCGGACGCGCCGTCACCCGGACGCCCCACCAACCGTTTCGCCGTCCCGGGGCACGGGGAACCGGTGTGACCGCGAGAACCCGAGTACACGGAAGGGCGCGGACCATGGCGCAGGAGCACCAGCAGCACACGACGGCCGGCAGCGGCGGCGGCACGTACGGCGGATCGCTGGACGACCTCGTGGCGTCCGTGTCCAGGGGCGCACCGGAGTACCGGACCTGCCCCCACGCCGCGTACGCGACGCTGCGCGAGCAGGCCCCGGTCTGCCGGCTGACCCCTCCGCACGGGGTCGACACGTATCTGATCACCCGGTACGAGGACGCGCGGGAAGCCCTGTCCGACCCGCGCTTCAGCAAGGACCTGCGGGCCGGCGCCGACGTCTACCACGCCGTGTACGGCAGCTTCTTCGACGACCTCGACGACAACGTGCTCAACTCCGACCCGCCGCGGCACACCCGGCTGCGGCGTTCCCTGCGCAGCGCGTTCAGCCCGCGGCGGGTGGAGGAGATGCGGCCGCGGGTCACCGAGATCACCGAGCACCTCCTCGCGGAGTGCCGGCGGCGGAACTCCGTCGACCTGATGCCGCAACTGGCGTTCCCGCTGCCGATCGCCGTGCTGTGCGAGCTGATCGGGATCCCGGAGGCCGACCGGCCCGAGATCCTGGAGCACTTCTCGGTGGTGACGCGGGCCCGCTTCGACCCGGGGCTCCGCAGCGAGCTCAAGGCAGCCGAGGAGTGGCTGCAGGACCGGCTGGCCCGGCTGATCACGCACGCCCGGGAGCACCGGACCGACTCCTTCCTCGGCGACCTGGTCCGGGCGGAGGAGGGACTGGACGACGCCGAGCTGCTGTCCTCGCTCTGGGTGATCTTCTTCGCGGGCCACAAGACGACCGCGTACCAGATCGGGAACTGCGTGCTGGACCTGCTGCTCCACCCCGAGCAGCTGGCGCGGCTCAAGGCGGACCCGGGGCTGATCCCGGCGGCGGTCGAGGAGATGGTGCGTTTTGAGGGGTCGGTGGAGACGTCGACCTTCCGGTACGCCGCCGAGGACGCCGAGATCGGCGGCACGCTGATCCCCAGGGGCTCGCTCGTCCAGATCGCCATCACCTCGGCGAACCGGGACCCCGCGAAGTTCGACGCCCCCGACGTCCTGGACGTCACCCGGGAGGGCCTGCAGAGCACCCACCTCGGCTTCGGCCACGGGACGCACTACTGCCTGGGCGCGCCGCTGGCACGGCTGGAGCTGGAGGTCGCGCTCACCAGTCTGCTGCGGGAGTTCCCGGAGATGCGGCTGGAGGACCCGGAGGACGCCCGGGGAGCGTGGGTCAAGGGGCGGATGGCGGCGTTCCGGGGTCTGGAACGGCTCCGGCTGGTCCTGGACCCGTCGCGCCCTTCCGGGGAGCAGGCCGCGGACACGATCTCCTCGGTGATCTCCTCGGTGCCCCCGCCGCCGACCGGCGTACCCACCCGCGGCAACTGACCGCCGCACACACTGCTCTCCCCTCCCTCTCCCCTCCCCGCGGCGGCGGACCCGCCGCGGGCCCACTCTGCAGCGCGGGACCGCTCGGCGACCCGCACCCCTACCCCACGGACGGTGGATCGGCATGGCGGAATCTCCCAGTACCTCCGGACTGCGCCTCCTGGGCATGCCGGTGGACGAGCTGCGGATCTCGGCCGCGGGCACCGTCGTACCCGCCGCGCCGGCGCGGGACGCGGCCGCACCGGGCACGCCCGAGACGCACTCGGGGCATGCCCGGATCGACATGCACCACCACTACTGCGCGCCGGAATGGCGGGAGTGGGCGGTGCGCCACGAGCTGATCCGGGCGGAGCAACTGCCGCCGTGGGCACGCCTGGACACGGAGGACGCGATCCGCTTCATGGACCGTGCGGGGATCAGCACCGCGGTCCTGAAGCCGATGCTGCCCGCGCGCTACCACTCCTCGGCGCAGCTGCGCGAGGCGATCACCATCACGCTCCAGTCGATGGCCGAGGCGGCCCACTCCCATCCGGGCCGGTTCTCGTTCTACGTCCCGCTGTTCCTGGACGACCTCGACGCCTCCTCCTGGGCGGTACGCCGCGGCCTGGACCGGCTCGGCGCGGTCGGGGTGAACCTGACGGCCAACTATGGGGGCGTCTACCTGGGAGACCCGTCCTACGACCGGGTGTTCCACGAGCTGGACGAGGCCGCCGCCGTGGTGGACACCCATCCGCACAACCTGCCGGGCGGCCCGCCCGGCGCCGCCACGGGGCCCGGTGCGGCGACGGTCCCCGGCATCCCGAACTTCATGTGCGACTTCCTGCTCGACACCACGCGGGCCGCGGTGAACATGATCAGCAAGCGGACGCTGGACCGCTTCCCGAACATCTCGGTGGTGCTGCCGCACGCCGGCGGCTTCCTGCCGTACATCGCGAACCGGCTGCAGGCCCTCGGCAGGTTCTGCGACCCGCCGGTCGACGCCGGCGCCGTCCGCGAGTACCTCGGCCGCTTCTACTACGACACGGCCGGCCCGATGGCGCCGGCCGCCACCCTGCTCGACCATGTCCCGTCCGAGCACATCCTGTTCGGCACCGACTATCCGGCGGCCCCCGCCGACACCGTCCTCGACCTGGCCCTCCCGGCCCTGGACGCGGACCCGTCCTTCACCCCGGAGCAGCTGCAGGGGATCTACCACGACAACGCCCTCCGCCTGATTCCCCAACTGGCGACGGTCTGACCGCGGATCGGACTCGACCCGGCTGCATCCCCGCCCCGGGGATCCGTCACCGCACGACAGTTCGGTCGGCGGGCCGCTGCTGTGGCCCGCCGACGAGCCCTGGCCGCCCTGCACGGTCCCGCACACGGCCGGGGCCTGCTTGCTCCAGGTGCTGCGGGTGGAGCGGAGCCTCCGGGCGCGGACCGCGATGCACCCGGAGGGCGCGCCGGGGTATACCGCGGAGGAGAGAGCGGTCCTGGAGGGGATCGACCGGGACGCCGGCCTGCCCGACGGACCGGTCCCCATGCTGCCGTTGGCCCGGTTGTACGTGCGCGACGTCCCCGTGCTGTGTCCGCCCCGGCGGTCCGGGGCCGATCTGCTGCAGGTGCTGTGGCGCCCCTTCGACCACCCGGATCGGTACATGCCCAGGACCGCATTGGTCTGGCGGTCCGCAGCCGCCGTCACCGACGTCCTCGCGGCACCGCCGGAACCGGTCGCGGTGGAGTTCGAGGAGTACGTGCCCGTGCCGTGCGTGCTCGCGCCCGAGCAGGTCACCCAATACCCCGACCCGATGGAGCCGGGCGAGGATGTCCCTCACCGCCAGGAGCGTGAGCGGTCAGGGGCAGCCCGTAGCCATCGCCCCTTCCGGCAACGAAATCCGCAGCTGACGGCCCGTCTGGCCGTGGATTCCTAAGTTACCGTCCGGTTTTGCCAACCAAATCACGGTTCACCACTTGCGGAACCCGGGGTTCCTTCGACAGTATCGGCCGCGTTCCGCCTCGACGCCCGGACGCGTACCGGTAATCCCGTGCCGTCATCCTGCCGAGCTGCCCCTGCCGAGCCGCCCGATCCGCGCGGCCGGCCGCTTGCGCCTTCCCTCGAGGCTCCACCCCGCCGCGCGACCCCGCGTTCCCCCGACCCCGGTCGCGCGCTCCTTCTCATTCACCTACCTCGAAGGCAAGGCAGAGATGGCACCACTGGCCGCGCGCCGGAAGACTCCGGCCGGCACCGAGCACCCCGTGCATCCCGTGGACGAGGTGCTCCCCCTCTCCCGGCTGTCGCTGTACGGGTTCCAGCACGTCCTGGCGTTCTACGCCGGCGCGGTGCTGGTGCCGATCATCCTGGGCAACAGCCTCGGGCTCTCGGCCCAGGAGCTCGTCTACCTGATCAACGCCGACCTGGTCACGGCCGGCATCGCCACCATCATCCAGGCGTGGGGCTTCTGGCGGATCGGCGCCCGCCTGCCGCTCGTCCAGGGCGCCACCTTCACCGCCGTCTCCCCGATGATCGCCATCGGCCAGGGCGCGGGCGGCGGCACGGCCGGCCTGCTCGTGGTGTACGGCGCGGTGATCACGGGCGGCATCGCCACGTTCCTGTTCGCCCCGTTCGTCGGGCGGCTGGCCGCGTACTTCCCGCCGATCGTCACCGGCACCCTCCTCACCGTCATCGGCATCGTGCTGATCCCGGTCGCCCTGCAGGACGTGGGCGGCGGCCCCGACCTGGTCGGCCAGTCCGGGTACGGCGAACCGTCCCACGTGGCCTACGCCGGCGGCACCCTGGCACTGATCCTGCTGGTGACCCGGTTCGGCGGACCGTTCCTGCGCAGCATCGCGGTGCTGATCGGCCTCATCGGTGGCACGGCGGCGGCCTGGCTGCTCGGCGACGCCAGCCTGAGCGCGGTCGAGCAGGCGGACTGGGTCGGCATCAGCACCCCCTTCCACTACGGCGTGCCGGAGTTCTCGGTCTTCCCGATGCTGGCCATGGTCGTGGTCATGATGATCACCATGGTGGAGACCACCGGCGACGTGTACGCCATGGGCGAGATCACCGGGCGCGAGGTGGACGGCGAGACCGTCGGCCGGGCCCTGCGCGCCGACGGCCTCGCCACCGTGCTCGGCGGCGTCTTCAACTCCTTCCCCTACGTGGCCTTCGCGGAGAACATCGGCCTGGTGCGGATCTCCCGGATCACCAGCCGGTTCGTGGTGGTCGCGGCGGGCGTCTTCATGATCCTGCTGGGGCTGGTCCCGAAGGCGGGCGCCGTGGTGGCCTCCGTCCCGCACCCGGTGCTCGGCGGTGCGGCCATCGCGATGTTCGGCATGGTGGCGACGGTCGGCATCCAGATCCTCTCCAAGGTCGACCTGCGGGAGGAGCGCAACGCGCTGATCCTGGCGGTCAGTCTGGGCGCGGCCATGCTCCCCACCACGGTGGAACCGCTCTTCGAGCGGATGCCGACCGAGGTGCGGGCGGTGCTGGGCAGCGGCATCACGCTGGGCAGCCTCACCGCGATGCTGCTCAACCTGTTCTTCCACTCGTTCGGCGACCGGCGGACCCGGGAGGACATCGACTGGGACGGGCTCGCGGACGCGGACGCAGCGGACGCCGGCGGCGGCACCGGACGCCGGGACGACGGCAAGGACTGGAACGCCTGGGCCCCCCGGTCCCGCGGCCACGAGGGGCCGGGCGCCCACGCCGACGAGGACGCCCGGACCGGTTACGACGACCAGGACGGCCGCGCCGGTCAGGACGCCCCAGCAGGCCAGGCATCCCGCGGCGGAGACCGGGGCACCCGGAGCGGCTGGGGCGGCTACGCAGCCCGCCCGGGTTCCGGCGGTGGCCATGCCGGCGCCGCCCCCGGCGAGCCCGGGTACACGGCCGGCGGCGGGCACGGCGCGCACGGCACTCACGGCACTCACGGCGGGTACTCCGGGTACGCCGGCAACCCGGGCTACGGCAGCCCTGCCGGCGCTCCCGGCACAGGCGCTGCGGACGTGTACCCGGGCGCAGGCAACGACGCCGGCGACCCCGGCCGGACCGCCGGCTACGGCGGCGACTCGGGGTACGGCGGTGACCCGGGGTACGGCCGCGGCGCGGACCCCGACGGCTGGGACGGCAGCCGGTAGTTCGTGCCCTTCGGATCAGGCCCGATCCGCCTGCGGCACCGGACGCCGCGGGCCCGGCACGATCCGCACGACACGGCCTGCGCTTCCGCCAGGCCGGCCCACCGACTCCGCCCGCCCCGCCCACCCCGCACGCAGCGCGCCGCACCGCGCCGCTCCGCGGGGCCCCACCGAGGTGATCCGCCCGTGTCCAGACCGCCGTTCTCCCCCACCGAGGCCAGGGCCGCCCGCCTGCGCGTCGGTATGTCCCCCGATCAGGTCGTCGCCGCGATGGCGCAGTTGGGCATGGACCGGCCGCCCGAAGCGGTCCACGCCTGGGAATCGGGCACCGTCGCGCCGTCCGAGATCGAGCTCTTCGCGCTCGCGGACGCCCTGTGGTGCCCCGTCCAGGCACTGATGGCACGGGTGCCGAGCACCCTGCGCGAGCACCGGCTGGCCCGGCAGTTCACGGCCGATCGGCTGGCCCAGCGCATCGGCATGGACCCGTACGACTACGCCCGCGCCGAGGCCGAGCACCGGTGGTTCGGGAACGACCGCCAGACCCTGATGCTGGCGGACGCCCTCGGCATGCGGGTGGACGACCTGCTGGGCCTGGTCGAGCGGGGCGCCGAGCTGGTCTCCCTGCTCCACGAGGCCGTCGAGGGCCGCTGGAAGAGCTATGTGGCTCCGCTCGCGGAGCTGGCCCGGGCCGACGACCGCGCGGTGGCGCAGGCCCTGCGCACCCTGCACCGGGAGTACTCCCTCTTCAACGAGCGCTACATGGGCCACCTGGTCGCCCGCAGCGGCGACGTACGCCTCAAGGAGATCGCCGTGGAACGCGCCCGGTGGCTGCGGGACCTGCCCGAGCGCTTCCGGCTGATGGCCGCCCACGGCGGCTGACCGGAGCGCACACCGCGGGACACCACACGCCCACATCCGGAATGGTCTGGACCTTGACAGGTCCAGACCATTCTCGGTTGAGTGGAGGAACTGCGGGGGGAGTTGCCGTCTCCGCCCCGCGACTCCCCCCACTCAAGGAGCAGTTACGTGATACGTGCCTTCCGCCGCCGTACCCTCGCACTGACCGCGTCCGCCCTGACGGCCCTCGGCCTGGCCGCCGGACTCACCCTCACCCTGCCCTCGCCCGCCTCCGCGGCCGACGCCTGCGCGGCCGCCTGGTCGCCGGGCGCCGTGTACACCGGAGGGGCGACCGCCTCGTACAACGGCCGCAACTGGCAGGCGAAGTGGTGGACCCGGAACGAGACCCCGGGTACCACCGGCGAATGGGGCGTCTGGGCCGACCG
Organism: Streptomyces sp. NPDC089799; assembly: GCF_040684755.1. Taxonomy (NCBI): domain Bacteria; kingdom Bacillati; phylum Actinomycetota; class Actinomycetes; order Kitasatosporales; family Streptomycetaceae; genus Streptomyces; species Streptomyces sp. NPDC089799. The sequence goes on from NZ_JBFBGR010000011.1 coordinate 256,811, forward strand.
GGGCAGCTGCGGCACCGGAGGGGGCGGCCAGGACCCCGACCCGTCCGGCTTCGTCGTCAGCCGGGCGCAGTTCGAGCAGATGTTCCCGAACCGGAACCCCTTCTACACCTACGACGGCCTGGTCGCGGCCCTCTCCGCGTACCCCGGCTTCACCCGCACCGGCGACGACACCACCCGGCGCCGCGAGGCCGCGGCCTTCCTCGCCAACGTCTCCCACGAGACCGGTGGCCTGGTCCACATCGTCGAGCAGAACACCGCGAACTACCCGCACTACTGCGACGCCGCCCAGCCGTACGGGTGCCCGGCCGGGCAGGCCGCCTACTACGGCCGCGGCCCCATCCAGCTCAGCTGGAACTTCAACTACAAGGCCGCCGGGGACGCCCTCGGCATCAACCTGCTGGCCGACCCCTACCTCGTCGAGCGCGATCCGGCCGTCGCCATGAAGACCGCGCTCTGGTACTGGAACACCCAGAACGGCCCCGGCACCATGACCGCGCACGCGGCGATGGTGAACGGAGCCGGCTTCGGCGAGACCATCCGCTCCATCAACGGCGCCCTGGAGTGCAACGGCGGCAACCCCGCACAGGTGCAGAGCAGGATCTCGAAGTACCAGCAGTTCACCCAGGTCCTGGGAGTGACCCCGGGGTCCGGCCTCGGCTGCTGACGCGTGGGCCGTCCGCCGGGCGCGTAGGCTCGGCGGATGGCCAAGTACTTCGACGTGCACCCGGAGAACCCGCAGCGACGCGCCATCGGCAACGTGGCGGACAGTCTGCGGGCGGGCGCGCTCATCGCGTATCCCACCGACTCCTGCTTCGCCCTGGGCTGCCAGCTGGGCAACAAGGACGGGATCGACCGCATCCGGTCGATCCGGGACCTGGACGACCGGCACCACTTCACCCTGATGTGCGAGAACTTCGCGCAGCTGGGGCGGTTCGTGCACGTGGACAACGACGTGTTCCGGGCCGTCAAGGCGTCGACGCCGGGCGCGTACACCTTCATCCTGCGGGCGACCTCGGAGGTGCCGCGCCGGCTGATGCACCCGAAGAAGAAGACGGTCGGCGTCCGGATCCCCGACCACGTGGTGACCCAGGCCCTGCTGGCCGAGCTCGGGGAGCCGCTGCTGTCCAGCACGCTGCTGCTGCCCGGCGAGGAGGAGCCCATGACACAGGGCTGGGAGATCAAGGAGCGGCTCGACCACGTGGTGGACGCCGTGGTGGACTCCGGGGACTGCGGCACCCGGCCGACCACCGTCATCGACTTCTCCGGCGGCGAGGCGGAGATCGTCCGGTACGGGGCCGGGGACACCACGCGCTTCGAATGACCGGCGGCGCGGCGTCCCGTCGGGTGCCGCCGGCGACCCGCCCGTCACCCGCCCCGCCGTCCCGCCCGTCACCTGCCCCGTCGCCCGTTGCCCGGACGGCCCCTTGATCGTTCAGGGGCTGACGGCGGTCGGCGGGACGAGGACGGGCGGGACGGGTGGTCGCGGTGCGGATGGGGCGCAGGGCGGTACTGAAGGCGGCATCGGGCGGTGCGCTGGCGGCGCTCCCGCTCTCCGGCCCGGCGGCGGCCGGCGGCCGGACCGCGGCGAGCGACCCCGGGCCCGTCGGCGCTGCCGCCGCCGGGAGCGGTCGGGCCTCCGACGGTGCCGGCGAACTCGTCCGGCTGCGCCTGACCGCCGCGACCAACGGCACGGCCACCGCGACCTCCTCCGGCGACCGGGTCATCGCCGAGGTCCAGAACATCCTCTGGTCGGTCCCCCTGGACGGCACGGCCGCGACCCCGCTCACCCCGCCGGACCTGGAGCCGTGCCGCCCGGTGTTCTCCCCGGACGGCCGCTGGGTCGCCATGAGCGCCTACCGGGGCGGCGGCTTCCACATCTGGCTGATGCGGCCGGACGGCTCGGGGCTGCGCCCGCTGACCGACGGCCCCTTCGACGACCGGGCTCCCGCCTGGTCGCCCGACGGCCGCACCCTCGCCTTCTGTTCGGAGCGCGGCGGTGATCCGGTGGCGGGCTGCCCGTACCGGATCTGGACCGTGGACGTGCGCGACGGGCGGCTGAGCCGGCTGACCGGGCTGCCGGGCCGGCCGGGTCCCGGCCAGGACTCCGCCTGGGAGGACTACGACCCGGCCTGGTCCGCGGACGGCTCCCGGGTGCTGTTCGTCCGGGGCACCGCGGACGGGGACGCGCTCGTCGCGCGGACCCTCGCCTCGGTGGCCGTTCCCGCCGCGGGCGCCTCCGCCTCCACGGGTGCCGTACGCGTGGAGCACACCGTCACCGAGGGCCGGCTGATGGCCCCCGCCCTGTCCCCGGCCGGCCGTACGGCCTGGCTGTGCGCCCTCCCCGGCCCGCGCCGCGCCGAGACCGTGACCCTGGTGGTGGACGGGCGGCGGGTGGCCCTCGACGGCGAGCTCGCCCCCGCTCCGCCGCGCTGGATCGGCGAGGACCGGCTCCTGGTCACCCTCGACGGCCGGTTCCGGGTGATCCGCCCGCACCGGGACGGCACCGGCACCCCCACCGCGTCCGTCTCCGACTCCGGCACCGAGATCGTCCTCGACGCCACGCTGGAGGTGCGCCGGCCCCGCCGCCGTATCAAGGCGTACGTCCTGGAGGCGGAGCGCACGCTGCCGGTGCGCGGGATCCACCAGCCCCGGCTCTCGCCCGACGGCCGGACCGTGGCCTTCGCCGCCCTCAACTCGCTGTGGACCGCGCCGGTCACCGGCGGGGCCCCGCGCCGGATCCTGCGCTGCCCGGAATCCGCCTACGTACAGGGCCCGGTGTGGACCCCTGACGGGCGGGATCTGGTGTACACCGATGACCGGGACGGACTGAACGCCGTACGCCGCCTCGACCCGGCCACCGGGCGGGACCGGCTGCTGGCCGGGGGCGGCCGGGTGTACGGCGTGCTCTCGCCGGACGGCACCCGGCTGGCCGCCCTCGACCTGGCCGGGCGGCTCCACGTCCACGATCCCGCGGCCGGCACCGACACCCCGCTGGTGCCCGCGCTCGGCGGCGGGGGCCTGCCCGGGCAGCCCAGCTGGTCGCCGGACGGCCGGTACCTCGCACTGTGCGACCGGAACCGGCTCAACCGGCGCTTCCGCGAGGGCTACAACCTGATCCGGATCGTGGACACCCTGACCGGGGCGGACCGCCTCCACGCCCTCGCGCCGCACGCCTCGCTCTCCGACCGGTACGCCGCCGGCCCGGTCTGGTCGCCGGACGGCAGGCACCTGGCCTGTGTCAGCGAGTCCGCGCTGTGGCTGCTGCCGGTCCGCCCCGACGGCACTCCGGACGGTCCGGCCCGCCGGCTGACCGACGAACCGGCCGACCACCCCTCCTGGTCCGGGGACTCGCGGACGCTGCTCTACCAGTCGGGCGCGCGGCTGCGGCTCCTCCGGCTGGGCGCGGACGGCTCCCCCGCCGGGCCGGCCCGTACGGTACCGGTGTCCTTCGGGTACCGGCGGCCGGCGCCCGTGGACACGGTGGTGCGGGCCGGACTCCTGTGGGACGGCACCGGAACGCCGCCGCGCGCCGATGTCGACGTGCTGGTCCGCGGCGGCCGGATCGCCGCCGTGGAGCCGCACCGGGCGGGCCGGCCGCGGCGGGCGGCGCGCACCGTGGACGCCTCGGACGCCACCGTCCTCCCGGGCCTGTGGGACGCGCACGTGCACTCGTACCCCTACACCTACGGGGCCCGGCTCGGCGCACTGCAGCTGGCGTACGGGGTGACCACCGCGGTCTCCTTCGGCGGGTCGGCGTACGAACAGGCCCGGCTCCGCGAGGACGTGCGGGCCGGACGGCTGGCGGCGCCCCGGCTGCTGGCGGGCGGGGAGCTCCTGGACGGGTCCCGGGTGGCCTACACCATGGGCCGCGCGCACCGCACCCGGGAGGGGTTCGCCCGGAGCCTGGTGCGGGCCGCGGAGCTGGACTGGGACCTGGTCAAGACGTACGTGCGGGCCCCGTTCGGGCTGATGGCGGAGGCGGCGGAGTTCGCGCACGGGCTGGGGGTGACGGCCGGTTCGCACCTGTGCGCGGCCGGGATCCAGTCCGGGCAGGACCTGACCACCCATCTGACGGCCACCGAGCGCGCCGAGTACGGGCACGGCTGCACCCCGGAGAACCACACCCACCAGGACACGGTGGAGCTCTACACGCGGGGGCGCTTCCACCTGGTCGCCACGCCGTTCACGGCGCTGCCCCTGCTGGGCGCCGACCCGGGGGCGGCGGCGGACCGGCGGGTGCGGGAGCTGATGCCGCCGTGGGACGTGAAGGCGGTCGAGGCGGCCGCGCTACGGCCGCCGAGCACGGAGCAACTGGCCCTGCTGGAGCGTGAGGTGGCCACGTACCGGCGCGTGCTGGACGGGGGCGGACTGGTGGCCCTGGGCACCGACGCCCCGCTGGTGCCCACCGGCCTCCACCTCCACCTGGGCCTGCGCGCCCTGCACCGTTTCGGCCTGAGCGCGGCGGAGGCCCTGACCACCGTCACCCGGACCCCGGCGCGGATCTTCGGCGTCGAGGACCACCTGGGCACCGTGGAACCGGGCCGGCTGGCCGATCTGACGATCGTCGGCGGCGACCCCTTCACGGACTTCGCCGCCCTGATCCGCACCCGGGCCACCCTCCGCGGCGGCACCCTCCACGAACCTGCTGCCGCCCGGTCCACCGCCCCTGCACACGCCACTCCCCCGGCGGCGCCGGAACACTGGCAGGCGGTCCTCGACCAGATGCTCCGTGACGGCTGCTGCCACCCGGGGCAGCACCCGGTGCCGTGACCGCACCGGCTCGGCCACCGGCGGTTCACCGGCGGTGACCGCAGGAATTCATGAGGTGAGAGAAGAGTGAATCCCGTACTGAATTGCCGTCAACAGGCAGCGCTCAAAACCTCAGAGATGATTTCGATTCGATAACGGAGTCCCGCCGAAAAGCCTGGACCAATGGCGGTCCACGCGCGTAGTTCCCTTGAAAACAAAGGGAATTGATGTTTCATCAGAAACGGTCGGGTAGGTAACGGAATGGATTCTCCGACCCCGGCTCCGCTTTGTCCGAATTCTCCGCCCCAAGGGTCTGGCAGGCTTCCGCGCACCCCGTCTTCTGACCAAAGAATTGAGGTGCGCATGTCCAGACATCGAAAACTGAGGGAGCCTCAGGAGCCGCCGCGCCGCGGCAGGTTCAAGGGCATCACCGCCGCCCTGGCCGTGGGCGCCGTGGTCGCCGGAGGCTTCGCCTACCAGGCCGGCCTCGCGAACTCCAAGGACGAGACGACGCTCGCGCAACTCGGGGCGCACTCCTCGGAGATAGCCACCGCGCCGGCCTCCGCGCCGGCCCGGGACAAGGAGCCCAAGCCGCTGGACAAGAAGCCGTCCAACGACCGGGCCCGGGGCATGGTCTACGACGGACTGAACACCGCCCCCAAGGGCGACAAGTGCGTCGGCGTGTACCGCACGGACGCGGGGGCCTGCAGCCACGGCCCCGACGAGCCGCCCAAGGGCGTCGACATCAAGAAGGACACCGCACCCTCGGTGAAGACCGTGGCCGCGGCGGCCGACCCGGCCAAGCCGGCCGACAAGGACCCGGCCCCGGACCCGGCCGACGGGCGTTCTCAGGCCACGCCCGCCGCCGACGCCAAGGCGCCGACCGACGCCTCCGCTCCGCCCCGCACCCCCTCCCCCGGGCAGAGCGCGGCCGCCGGCCCCGCCGGGCAGACCGTCCAGTGCGACGGTGACGGCAGCAGCGGCAACCGCGTCCAGGTCGTCTACGTGCACGGCCCCGGCAAGGACCGGTACTCCCAGTACGCCGCGTCCTTCCGCAAGTGGGCCGCCGACGCCGACCTGATCTACTCGACCAGCGCCCAGCAGACCGGCGGCGTCCGCCACATCCGCTACGTGACGGCGGCGGACTGCACTCCGACCGTCCTCAACATCGAGCTCCCGGACTCCGCGCTCTCCGAGTTCAGCGCCACCAACCGGGCGCTGGCCGCCAAGGGCCTGGACCGCCGCGACCGCAAGTACATGCTCTTCGCCGACGCCCAGGTCTACTGCGGCATCGGCACCTTCAACGGGGACGAGCGGCCCGGCCAGGACAACCTCAGCAACTTCGGCCCCTCCTACGGGCGCACGGACACCGGCTGCTGGGGCGGGCACACCGCCGCGCACGAGCTCGGCCACAACCTCGGCGCGGTCAACAACAGCGCCCCCAACACCAGCAAGGGTGCGCACTGCACGGACGAGTGGGACGTGATGTGCTACTCGGACACCCCGTACTACCCGAAGATGCGGAACGTCTGCACCGACCAGGCGAACGAGAACATCCTCGACTGCAACCACGACGACTACTTCCACACCAATCCCAAGGCGGGCAGCTACCTCGCCACCCACTGGAACATCGCGAACAACCAGTTCCTGATGAAGAACAGGGGCGGCACCGACCCGAATCCCAACCCGAACCCGAGCCCCAAGCCGACGCCCACGCCGTCCCCGACCAAGCCGAAGCCCGGCAGCGGACCGGACGTCACCGTCGGCCAGATCCAGTCGGACTCGGCCGTGGTCAGCTGGCCGCGGGTGACCGGGGCCGCCTGGTACCAGGTGATGTTCAACGGCAAGCACCTGACCTGGGTCCAGGGCACCGCCGTACGGATCTACAACCTGCGGCCGGGCACCTCGTACACCGTGGCGGTCTCGGTGCGCGACGCGCAGGGCCGTGACAGCGGTCCGGGCAAGAGCGCGACCTTCAAGACGAGCGGCGCGGGCACCACCACCACCGCCCCGGGCGGCAAGTACACCCTGGCCAACGGCAGCACCGGGCTCAACGCCGCCGTCTGGGGCGGCCGCAGCGCCGACGGCACGGTCCTCGTCGGCTCGCAGGCCGACGGGTACGCCCCCCAGCAGTGGTACTTCGACGACGCGGGCAGCGGCCTGGTCCGGATCCGGTCCGCCGCCTCCGGCAAGTGCCTCCAGCCCGGCGGCACCCCCGGCGCGGGCATGTGGGTCGCCCAGCAGCCCTGTTCGAACGGCTCCGCCGCGCAGGCCTGGAAGCTGACCTCCAAGGACGGCTCGATGGCCGTCACCGACCGCAGCGGCGCCTGGGCGCTGACCGTCAGCGGCCGCCCGTACTACGGTGCGCGGCTGCTCGACCTGCAGCGCGCCGACGGCCGCCCCGCCCAGAGCTGGGCGGTCCGCAAGGCCGGCTGACACCCGGCCGCGCGACGCACGCGGGCGGGCCGTCCACCGGACGGCCCGCCCGTCCCCTCACTCCACCGCTCACCCCTCGCACATGCATCGGAGCACTGGCATGCACAGGGCAGTTCCCTACGGACGCACCAGGACGGGCGTCCTCCTCCTCGCACTGGCCGGCAGTGCCGTCCTCGGCACCGCGCTGCCCGCGGCGGCCCACGGCGACGGCCTGAAGGTGGTGGTCGTCGGGCAGCGCGAGGGACACGTCGTCACCGAGGTGACCTGGGAGAACGACGGGGACGCGGTGGAGGAGACGGTCGCCGCCACGGTCAACGCGGTCAGCCCCGACGGCAACCGGACCGCGGGTCCGTGGCGGCTGGTGCGCGACCCCGCCGGGCCGAAGAACTGGACCACGGCCGAGGCGCTCCCCTCCGGGACCTGGAAGGTGACCGTGGAGGTGGGCTTCCCCGAACTCGGGCGCGCGGAGCGCGAGCTGACCGTGAATCCGGCGGCCCCCGCCACGGCGGGCCCGACCGCCGCCGGACCGACCGCCGCCGGCCCGGCCACGCCCCCGCCCCCGGCCGCCTCCGCGTCCGCGTCGGCCGCCCTTGCGGCGGAGCCCGCCGGTGACGCGGAGGACTCCCCCCGCCTCCCGGTGACCGCCGCCGCGGCCGCGGCGCTCGCGGTGACCGGCGCCGGTGTGTGGGCGGTCGTACGCCGCACCCGCACGCGGCGGGGGGCCTGACCGGCGGGGCCCGGCCCTTCCCCCATGGGGCCGGGCCCCGCCGTACGGCGCTCCGGGCCAGGGCCTGTCCGACCCTGATCCGCCGGACGGGCCCTATACCGGCTCGGGGACGAAGGGCAGGTAGTCCTCGGTGCCGGAGGGGATGACCGCGTAGCTGGCCTCCGGGAGCTCGTTCCACACCCCCGGCAGGTCACCCAGCGGCTCGGAGACGATCAGGCGGGTCTCGTCGGACACCCCGCGCAGGTATTCGAGCTCCGGGTGCAGCTGCCGAACCGTTTCGGCCTTGCTGCTGTAGAAGAGCGACCGGGACTTCCTGACGCTGGAGTAGCGGAACGCCCACGTGCGTTCACCGTCGGAGACCGCGATCGTCATCTGGAGCGGGTGGGGGACGCCGTGCTCCTTGCCGAGCCGCTCCACCAGCCCGGCCATCCGGGCCACGGCCCCGGGCACGTCCTGGTCCAGCCCGTAGGTGACCGCCAGGTAGAACATCACCTCGGAGTCCGTGGACCCCTCCATCGACGGGAAAATCACCGGATCGACGGCCATGCACAGGTCCCGGCGGAGCCGGTGGAAGTCGGTGATGGCGCCGTTGTGCATCCACATCCAGCGGCCGTGCCGGAACGGATGGCAGTTGCTCTGCTGGATCGCCGTGCCGGTGGAGGCCCGTACGTGCGCGAAGAACAGCCGCGAGCGGACGTGCGCCGAGAGTTCCTGCAGGTTGCGGTTGTTCCATGCCGGGCCGATGTCCCGGAAGACGGCCGGGGTGCCGTCGCCCTCGGCGCTGTACCAGCCGATGCCGAAGCCGTCGCCGTTGACCGTCTCCACGCCCATGCGGGCACGGTGGCTCTGGTTGATCAGCGAGTGTTCAGGGCGGTACAGGACCGAGTCCAGCAGGATCGGCGATCCCGAGTAGGCGAGCCAGCGGCACATGACGGGCCATCCCTTCCCCGCCCCCGTACGAGGGTAGCTCCGAGCGTGCGCCGGGGGCGTGTGCGGCCCGACCGCACACGCCCCCGGCACCCGAAAGGGCGCGTCCGACCGGCTACGGCCTGATGCCGTCGCAGGCGATCCGCAGGTGGCGCGGCCCGCGCAGCACCGCGTTCTGCCGGTACGGCGGCGGGTCCTCCATCAGCCGGGGCTTCTCCAGGCGGCGGGCCAGCTCCGCCAGGGCGAGCTGCGCCTCCAGCCTCGCCAGCGGGGCGCCGAAGCAACTGTGGATGCCGCTGCCCAGGCCGAGGTGCTCGATGTCCTTGCGGTACGGGTCGAAGCTCTCGGGGTTCTCGAACCTCGCCGGGTCCCGGTTGCCGGCCGCCAGCATCAGCCACATGGAGGCGCCCTTGGGGATGGTCACCCCCTGGACCTCGATCTCGGTCAGGGTGGTGCGCTGCGGCAGGAGCTGCACCGGCGGCTCGTACCGCAGCAGCTCCTCCACCAGCGGCACCGCCAGATCCGGGTTCTTCCGCAGGTCGCGCAGCACCTCGGGGTGGCGCAGCAGGGTGAGCATCCCGTTGGTGATCAGGTTGACGGTGGTCTCGTGCCCGGCGATGAGCAGCAGTGCCGCGGTGCTGAGCAGCTCCATCGTGGTCATGGTCTCGTCCTTGCCGTGTCCGACGGCGAGCTGCGAGAGCATGTCCGGCCCGGGGTTCTTGCGCCGTTCCTCGATCAGTCCGGCGAGGTACATCCCGAGCTCCATCCGGGCGTCCTGCCCGACCTTGGCCTTTTCCTCGGGGGTAGCGTCCGGGTCCGGGTCCAGGCTGGCCGCGAGGGTGTCCGCCCACACGTGGAAGCGCGGCTCGTCCTCCTTGGGCACGCCCAGCAGCCGGCAGATCACGGTCACCGGGAAGGGGTACGAGACCTGCTCGACCAGGTCGAAGTTGCCCGGGTCCGTGACGCCGTCGACCAGCTCCTTGAAGATCCCGTCGAGGTCGCCGCGCATCTCCTCGACCCGGTGCGGGGAGTGCGGCGGCCCGAACGGCCGGTTGGTCATACGCCGCAGCCGGTCGTGTTCGGGCGGGTCCAGCTTGAGGAAGCTGGGCGGCAGGGTGGTGGAGTCCTCTTCCTCGCCGGCCAGCGGGTCGCCCGCGGTGGAGGCCAGGTTGCGGGCGTCGGAGCTGATCCGCGGGTCGTGGAGGAGACCGAGGATGTCGTGGTAGTGGCTGATGGCGTACGGCCCGCCCTCCATGTGGTGGACGGGGGTCTTCCGTAGTTCCTCGTACAGCGGGTACGGGTTGGGACGGCTGGCCGGATCGAGGATGCGGCGCAGGATGTCTTGCTCGGTCATGGACGGCTCCTCCGGGGGCCTGGCGGTCAGCGGCCGGGACGGAAGTGGATGCGCTTGTCGGCCGGGGAGTACCCGCTGACGGTGACGGTCGGGCCGTGCGTGGGCACCGAGGGGTCGGGGAAGTCGGCGGGCATCGGGTGCCGGCCGTCGGCGCGCCGGTCCACGGTGTCGAACGGGGGCGGGAAGGGCGCCGTCTGCTCGATCTGCTTCTCGTAGAAGGGCAGCCAGCGGGCGTTGTCGAAGGTGACGGCGGCGATGATCCGGCCCTGGTACCCGTAGACGCCGGTGAATCGGCGCTCGTCCAGGGAACCCTGGGTGATCATGATCTCGGTGCCCATGGGGGGCACCCCGACGGACTTGATGTTCACCCCGAACTGGGTGGACCAGAAGGCGGGCACCCAGATGTGCGGGCGCCGGTCGGTGCTCTCGCTGAGCATGTTGTGGGCGGCGGTCTCGGCCTGGGAGACGGCGTTGCCCCAGTGCTCCAGGGAGAGGAACTGGTAGCCGAACAGGGGGTGCGGGGAGCGGGCCACGTCCCCGGCGACGTAGATGTCGTCGGTGACGATGCCGCGGAAGTCGAAGGCCCGGCAGCCGGCGTCGCAGGCGATGCCCCGGGGGCCGGCGCCGAGGCCGGAGCCTTCCAGCCAGCCGGTGTTCCGGACGGCGCCGAGCGAGACGACGACCACGTCGGCCTCGATCGTGGTGTCGTCGGAGAGGTGGGCGGCCCGGACCCGGCCGGTGCTGTCGCCCTCCAGGCCGGTGACCATCACCCCGGTGCGCAGGTCGACGCCGTTCTCCCGCTGGAGGGAGGCCGCGACCTCGCCGATCACCCCGCCGAGGGCGCCGACCAGGGGGGCGGAGGCGCGTTCGGCGACGGTGACCTCGATGCCGCGCTCCCGGCAGGCGGAGGCGATCTCGGATCCGGTGAACCCGGCGCCGATGACCAGGACCCGGCGGGGTCCCTCGGCGAACCGGCGGGCCAGCGCGGCGGCTTCGTCGCGGCCGCGCAGGGTGAACACGCCGTCGAGCGCGGCCTCCGCCGGGTTCGGCCAGGGCCGGGCGTGGACGCCGGTGGTGATCAGCAGCCGGTCGTACGGGACTTCGTCCCCGCCGGCCAGGCGGACCCTGCGGGCGGCCATGTCGAGGCCGGTGGCGGCCGCGCCGAGCCGCCATTCGGCATCGACGGCCCGGCGCCGGGGCAGCGCGGTGTGCTCGGCGGCGCCGCGGCCGAGCAGGACCCCCTTGGACAGCGGCGGGCGGTCGTAGGGTTCGTAGGGCTCGTCACCGATCATGGTGAGGGTGCCCTTGAAGCCCTCCTCACGGAGGGTTTCCGCGGCGCGCAGTCCGGCCAGCGAGGCGCCGACGATCACGATCCGGCCGTCGCGCTTGAGCTGGTCCAGGGCGGTGTCAGCCATCGGACTCCTCCTCGCCGGCGGGCCCGTCCGCTGCGGACGGCTCGGCCGCCAGGTCAAGTTCGTCCACGAGGATCGCCTGGACGGGGCAGGCGGCAGCGGCCTGCTTCACACGGGCCCGCTGGGCCTCCTCGGCCCGGGGGTCGTAGAGCAGCCCCTCCTCCCCGTGCATCGCGAAGACGTCGGGCGCGAGGAACGCGCACTGCGCGTAGCCCTGGCAGCGGTTGAGATCGACGACAAGCCTCAGCAAGGTTCGGTCCTTTCGTGACCCCGGCCATTCCCGACCAGCGTGGACCCGGGCGGCGGCCGGGGCGCGGCGAGTGGTCCGGTGGAGTGACGGGGGGACCGGCGCGCGGCCGGCCCTCGGCGGCTTCATGCGGCGGGCCGCCGCCGGGCGGAGCCGAGGATGTACAGGCTGACGACCAGGGCCCAGGCGGGGAAGAGGAGCTCCAGCCAGGGCACGGTGGAGGCGGCCACCAGCAGCACCAGGGCCACCAGGAAGCCGAAGGCGATCAGCGGGCGCGGCATCACCCCGAGCCGGCGGCCGATGGCGGAGGCGGAGGCGACGTAGACGGCGGCCATCCGCAGGGCGTAGGTGACCAGCAGGGTGTGCGCGTAGCCGCGGCCGAACTCGGAGCTGACGCCGCTGTTCAGGACGGTGCCGGCGGCTGCCGCGGAGGCGAAGAGGGTGGCGGTGAAGACCAGCCCGCTGCCCAGGAAGACGGTGGCGATGAACCGGTCCTCGGCCTGGCCGGTGTGGGCGCGTACGGCGCCGGTGAACCAGAGGAAGGCGATCCCGGCGAACGGGACGATCTGCAGCGACCAGCTGAGGGCCTGCCGCTGGTCGGCGTCGAGCGGGATCTCGCCGCCGGTGCCGTGCGGCAGTGCGATCCGGGACAGCACGATCGTCGAGGCCATCAGGAGGGCGAAGACGATGCCGGCCACCCCCGCGGCGCGGGGGGTGGTCAGGAAGTCCTCGCCGGGGGTCGCCCGCGGTGCGCGCTCGCTCATTCCTCCAGGAAAGCCGTGCCGGGAGGCACTGTGCCCCGTGGGCGCGGCCGGTCGGGTGACGGGCTCCCCCGTGCGGCAGGGGCACGTGCGGCAGGGGCACCTGCGGCAGGGGCAGGGGCGTGCTCAGTCCTGGGCGCGGGCGGTGACGGGGGCGTCCGAGCGGTCGCCCAGGAACTCGTACCAGCGGTGCCGCAGGCACAGGTAGCGGGTGTCGGCTTCCACCAGGTCGAGGAACGCCTCGATGGTGGCGCCCAGGCGTTCGCCGAGGCCCTCGTCGGTGAGGGTGCCGTCCTCGGCGAACGCCTGGTGGGCCATGGCCAGGCTGAACATGTCCGGGTACACGCGGGCGCCGAGGTGTTCCAGCGGGACGCGCAGCGCCCACAGGCCCCGGTTGCCGCCCACCATGGACGGGGAGGCCGAGACGAGCAGGCACTGCTTGTCCTTGAACGGCTGCGGCCGGAACCGGGACACCCAGTCGACGGCGTTCTTCAGGACCCCGGGCACGGACGCGTTGTACTCGGGCGAGGCGATGACCACGGCCTGCGCCGTCTCCAGCCGGTCGCGCAGGGCGACCGCGCCGGGCGGCTGCCCGCTCTCCGTCTCGAAGTCCCCGTCGTAGGCGGGCATGGGGAACTCGCCGAGGGTGGCCAGGTCGGCCGTCGCCCCCGCCCGCTCGACCAGCCCGGCGACGAGCGCGGCCAGCATGCCGTTGACGGAGCCCCCGCGGGAGGAGCCGGAGAGCACCAGGACGCGCAGCGAGGCGCGGGATTCCCCGGGCGTACCGGGGGCTCCGGGGGCTGCGTCGGGCTGGCTGGCCATGGTGTGTCTCCCTTGCCGGTACGCCTCGTTGCTCGTCCCGAGCGTCGCACAGGCGGCTTCGGCTGCGGCCGCTGACGCGCCGGGACGCCGGGGCGGCTACCAGTGGCGCGGCTCCGGGCCGGTGAGCGGCTCGGACGGTTTGCCGTCCACGCCGATCGGGACCTCCCCGGCGAGCATCACCCGGTGCATGATCCGGGGGTGGTCGAGGTGGGCGGTGTCGCCCGGGGCCAGGTGGATGGTGGCGCGGTTGTCCCAGAAGGCCACGCTGCCCGGTTCCCAGCGGAAGCGGACCGTGTACTCGGGACGGGTCGCCTGGTCGAGCAGCAGCTCCAGGAGCGGGCCGCTCTCGGTGCGGCTGAGGTCCAGGATCCGTTCCACGTAGTAGCCGTTGACGGACAGCAGCCGTTCGCCGGTCTCCGGGTGCACCCGGACCAGCGGGTGCACGGTGGCGGTCTGGTGCGCCAGCAGGTGGCGTACGTACGCGTCCTCCCCGGCCCGCGGCTGGTAGCCGACCCCGAGCCGGTGTTCGGCCCGGAGGGTGTCGACGAAGGCGCGCAGCGGCGCGGAGAGCCCCGCGTAGGCGGCCGCCAGGTTGGACCAGGTGGTGTCGCCGCCGTACGGCGGGACGGTCTCGGCGCGCAGGATGGTGGCGGCGGGCGGGTCGATGCGGGCGCCGTGGTCGCAGTGCCAGCCGCGGCGCAGGGTGTGGCGGCGGCGGCTCAGCCATTCGGCGTGGTCCATGCCGAAGCGGCCGCCGAGTTCCAGCCGGTCGGCGGTGGTCTCCACCTCCGGGTGGTCCGGCGGCGAGGCGCTGCCGCGGGAGCCGGGGACGACCGGTTCGCCGAACCGGCGGGCGAGGGCGACGTGGGCGGCGTGGTCCAGGTACTGCTCGCGGAAGAAGAGCACCTTCCAGCGGTGCAGCGCGGCCCGGATCGTCTCGACGTCTTCCTCCGCGAGGGGTGCGGCCAGGTCGGCTCCGGAGATCTCGGCGCCGATGTGGCCCGCGACGGGCTTCACCTCGATGGGTGCCATGCGGGACTCCTTCGATTTCCTGGGCCCGGTGCTGCGCCCAGGATGGCCAGGCCGACCGCAGCGGCCGGCGGGGAGTCGGGGCAATGGCCGGAATTGCCGGGTCCTGTGGCCGGTACCCGGCGGTCTCCCGGGGCGGGCGGGTTCCGCGCCGCGTGGATCGTGCCGGTTGCGGTGCCGCCCGGGTCGTCCCGCGTGAGGCGCCGCGCGGCCGGCGCGCCGCCCGGATCAGGCCGGTTCGAGGAGGCCGCGCACGAACGCCGCCTGGCCGGCGTGCTGGAGGTCGTCGGAGAGGACGCTGACCAGCCGGACGCCCACCGTGACCGGCGGGTCCCAGCGGGTGTCGATGACCCGGTCGAGGTCGGCGGCGGGCAGGGTGGCCAGGTAGGCGGCCGTGCGGGCGTGCACCGCCTCGAAGTAGGACAGGAGCTGCTCGCCGGACGCCTTGACCGCCGCCACCTGCCGGGCGGTGTGGCCGTATCCGGTGGCTTCCGGGGGGAACGGCAGGGCGAAGCGGTCGGCGTGGCCCTCGGCGAGCCATGCCTGCTCGCGGCCGGCGAGTTCGGAGACGTGGTCGTCCTGGATCCGCGTCAGGTGCCAGACCAGCCAGCCGATGGAGTTGGCCCTGGCGCCGACGCGGGCGTTGAGCTGTTCCGCGGCGAGGCCGTCCACGGCCTCGTGCACCACGTCGTTCACGCGCTGGAAGCCGTCGGTCAGGAGGAGGGTGGCCTTCATGCGCCCAGCTTGCCCGTTCCGCCGGCGGCCGGGCGGCAACCGACCCGTGGTGTCCGGGCGAGGTCGCCCCCGGGGGGTGGATTCCGGCTGTCGCCGGTGGTGGCGGGTGGGCGGAGAGCGGCCCGGGTGGTTGGTTGGGTTCCCGGCCCCGTCGCGCGGCGGGAGCCCTCCGGGTCCGGTCCCGGGTCCGGTCCCCAAGGCCGTTCGCGGCCGGTGCGAGGTCAGGAGGTCCAGGATGGCGACGCCGCCCCCACCGGACGGTGCGAAGGTCGAGGCGTTCATGGAGAAGGCCCTCGGGGACCTGAGCGGGACGATGGCCGCGGGGTTCTGCGCTCTCGGCGACCGGCTCGGACTCTTCCGGAGCCTGGCCGAGGACGGGCCGGCCACCAGTGCCGAGCTCGCGGACCGGCTGGGCCTGCAGGAGCGATACGTACGCGAGTGGCTGCGCGGCCTGACCGCGTCCGGGTACCTGGAGGAGCTCGGCAGCGGGCGGTTCATGCTGCCCGCCGAGCACGTCCCGGCGCTCGCCGACGACTCCGGCAGCCTGTTCCTGGGCGGCCTCTACCAGATGCTGCCCGGGCTGTGGGCTCCGTACGAGCGGCTGGCGGAGGCGTTCCGGGAAGGCGGCGGGGTCCGGCAGGAGGACTACCCGCCGTCGCTGTGGGACGGCATGAGCCGGTTCACCGGCAGCTGGTTCGAGACCGTGATGATCGACGAGTGGCTCGCCACCTTCCCGCACGTGGTCGAGCGGCTGGAGGAGGGTATCGAGGTCGCGGACGTGGGCTGCGGGGCCGGGCGGGCGCTGATCGTGCTCGCGCGGGCCTTCCCCCGGTCGCGGTTCACGGGCTTCGACAACTTCCCCGCCCAGGTCGAGCGGGCCCGCGCGGCCGCGGAACGGGCGGGCGTCACCGGCCGGGTGTCCTTCGGGACGGTGGACGCCGCTCGGGGCCTGCCCGGCCGGTACGACCTGATCACCACCTTCGACGTGATCCACGACTCCGCGGAACCGGAGCGGATCCTCTCCGCCGTCCGGGGCGCCCTCCGGGACGACGGCGACTACCTGATGCTGGAGATCGGCTCCGGGGACTCGCCCGGGGAGAACACCGGGCCGGTGGCCTCGCTGAAGTACGGCTTCAGCGTCTTCTACTGCATGACCACCTCGCTCGCCGACGGCGGGGCCGGGCTCGGGACCTGCGGGCTGCCGGAGTCCGTGGTGCGCGAACTGTGTGCGGGCGCCGGGTTCGGCGAGGTGGTCAGGTCGACGAAGGACGATCCCTTCAACGTGCTCTACGACATCAGGCCGTAGGGCGGGCACCGCGGGTGTCGTGGCGTAAGACGGTCAGATGCCCGCTCCCGCCGTCGTCTCGTGGACGGCCCACTGGTGGTCGAGGACGTCGATCACCTCCTGGTCGGAGACCTGGTCGAAGTGGTCGTACCACTGGCCCACCGCCCGGAACGGGTACGGCTGGTACGGGCAGACCACCAGGTCGGCCTCGCGGCCGAGGTCGGCCACCGCCTGCCGCGCCCCCACCGGAACGGCCAGCACCACCCGGCCGGGTACGCGGGCCCGCACCGCCCGGACCGCGGCCCGCGCGGTGACCCCGGTGGCCAGGCCGTCGTCGACCAGGATCACCGTCCTGCCCGCCAGCAGCGGCTCGGGCCGGTGCCGCCGGTAGATCACCTCGCGGCGGTGCGCCTCGGCCCGTTCCCGGGCGATGTCGGCAGCGAGTTCGTCCTCGGTCAGCCCGAACATCTCCATGGCGCGGTCGTCGAACAGCGGCGGGGCGTCCCCGACGACGGCCCCGATGCCGACCTCGGGGTTGCCGGGCATCCCGATCTTCCGTACGACGAGCACGTCGAGCGGCGCCCCGGTCTCCCGGGCCACCTCGTGCCCCACCGGCACTCCGCCGCGGGGCAGGGCCAGCACGATGGGGTGCACCATCGGGCCGCCGGCCCGTCCGATCTCCTCGGCCAGCCGCCGTCCGGCCGCCCGCCTGTTCAGCAGTGTGCGCATCGCGTCACCTCCCGCCGCCCGGCACCTGTCCCGGCCCGCCCCGGCTAAACCCCCAGTGACGTTTCCTCGGTGAACACTTTCCGCCGTCCGGGTGAGTAAAGGGTGTGCATGTGAATGGACTGCCCAAACTCTAGAAATGATCTGTTTTGGGTAAAGGAATGCCGTGTCGGCACGGCACCCCCTCTGCCGGTGTGCATGCGGAACCTACTTTCGAGGAGCAACGCTTTGACGGCTTTGACGTACGGGAACAAGCTCCGGGCGCAGATCGCCGGGCCGGGCACCACTCCCCTGATCGGGGTGTACGACATGTACTCGGCGTCGATCGCCGCCGAGCACTACGACGGCATGTTCGTCTCCGGCTTCGGCTTCGCCGCGTCCTACTACGGGCTGCCGGACATCGGGTTCATCGCCTGGCCCGACATGGTGGCCTTCGTGCAGCGGCTGCGCGGTGCGTTCCCCGGGCACCACCTGCTGGTGGACATCGACGACGGGTACGTCGACCCGGAGGTGGCCTGCCACGTGGTCGAGGGCCTGGAGCGGATCGGCGCGTCCGGGGTGATCCTGGAGGACCAGAAGCGGCCGCGGCGCTGCGGGCACGCCGACGGCAAGCAGGTGCTGCCGCTCACGGAGTACCTGGAGAAGCTGGAGATGGTGCTGGCCACCCGGCAGGACCTGGTCGTGGTGGCCCGGACCGACGCCACCGACGAGGAGGACATCCTGCACCGCGCGGAGCGGCTGGCGGCCACCGACGCGGACGTGGTGCTGGTGGACGGGGTGCGGAGCGTGGAGTGGATCCGCCGGATCAGGAAGGTGACGGGCACCAAGCCCCTGCTCTTCAACCAGATCGCGGGCGGCAAGTCGCCCCGCCTGTCGCTCGGCGAGCTGGCGGACCTGGGCGTCGACGTCGCGATCTACAGCACGCCCTGTCTGTTCGCCGCGCACCACGCGATGGACGCGGCCCTGAGCGAGCTCAAGGGTTCCGACGGGCGGCTGCCGGCCCCGGGGTCCGGGGGCGACGTGGGGGTGGGCGAGTCCACCCGGCTGCTGGCGCGGAACATCGCGCGGCACCGTCCGGTGCCGGTGCGGGAGAGGGTGCGCGTGTGAGGGTGGCCGGGGCGGCCGCCGGGGTGCTCGCCGCCGTGCTCGCCGGGGGTGCCGCAGCACCCCCGGCGGGGGGGCCGGGGGCGGGGGGGGGGCCGCGCCGCGCCGAGGACAACAACCCCCGCCCCCAAATGTGGGGTGTGGGGCACAACCTGAAA